>DATGEL010000044.1 GCA_035310145.1 Dehalococcoidia bacterium | reverse complement strand
GTCGCTGCTCGCCTACTACGACCTCGGCGTCACGACCTTGTTGATCCGTGGCTTCGATCCCCTGCCCGACGCGATCGAGTACGGCCGCGACCTGCTGCCGATCGTGCGGGCGGAAGTGGCGCGGCGGGAGCGCGTGGCGCTGGCATCATAGGGCTGGGCGGGCCCTCAACCTCACCCCCTCCCCTCTCCTTCTCCCAATGATGGAGAGAAGGAGAGGGGCGATCGGGAGGAGGAAGGTCCAGGGCTGTGTCGGGTTAGCAGGCATCTGCGGGGATGCGGGCCAACGTGAACTGGGTGACCCGACGCCGCCCCGATCCAGCTCCGCCGGATTGCCCCTCTCCCAGGATTGGGAGAGGGCAAGTGAGATGAGGTGAGGGCCGAAGGGCCGTGCCAGCGCCGCCGGCTGGAACGAAGAGGAGGCCGAGCATGGTGCAGCCGGCCACGTTCGAAGGCGCCGTCGATCGCGATGTCTGGGTGCCGATGCGCGACGGCGTGCGCTTGCAGGCCGATGTCTACCGGCCGGCGAAGGCGGGGTGCTTTCCGGTGCTCGTCTCGCGCACGCCGTACGGGCGCGGCGGCGCGGGCGCGGGCGCGGCGTACTGGGTGCGAAACGGCTACGCCGTCGTGGCGCAGGACTGCCGCGGCCGCTTCGGTTCGGAGGGCGACTACTACCCGATCGTGAACGAGGGCGACGATGGCTACGACACGATCGAATGGTCCGCCGCGCAGCCCTGGTCCACGGGCGAGATCGGCACGATCGGGCAGTCGTACCTGGCTGCAGATCAGCACGTGCTTGCGCCGAAGGCGCCGCCGCATCTCAAGGCGATGGCGCCGATCTCGGCTTCCTCCGACTTCCACCAGAGCTGGGTCTACCACAGCGGCGGCGCCTTCGAGTTCGGCTGGATGGTCAGCTACGCCATCTTCAAGGGCCGTAACACCGCCGAGCGGCGTGGGCTGGGTCAGGCGGCGCTCGACGAGCTGGACGGCTACGTCGATCCGGCGCTCAACTTCGCCCGCCCGCTCACGCCGCAGTGGTACCGGCATCTGCCGCTGAGCGACTGGGCCGAGCGCTTGAAAGCGATTGCACCCTACTTCGCCGACTACCTGGCGCACGCCGACGACGGGCCGTACTGGTGGCGGGTCAACCTGCGCCGCCGGTATCAGCAGGTGGACGTGCCGATCTACCACATGGGTTCCTGGTACGACATCTTCCAGGAGGGCACCTGGAACAACTTCAGCGGCATCACGGCGGCCGGCACGCCGCGGGCGCGCAGAGCGCAGAAGCTGCTGATGGGGCCGTGGGGCCATCTCTTTCCGTACACACAGCCGACCTCGAAGGGCACCGGCGAGATCGACTTCGGCCCGGCCGCGGCGATCGACCTGCTGGAGGAGCAGCGCCGCTGGTTCGATCACTGGCTGAAGGGCGAGCAGAACGGCGCGATGGACGGGCCGCCGGTGCGCTTCTTCACCATGGGCGAGAACCGCTGGCAGACGGCGACGGCCTGGCCGCCGCCGGCGGCGCAGTTCACGCCCTGGTATCTGCACAGCCGCGGCGGGGCCAACTCGGCCTCCGGGGACGGCGTGCTCAGCCCCGAGCCGCCGGCGAGCGAGCCGGCCGACGCGTACGTTTACGATCCCGACGACCCCGTACCGACGCTGGGCGGCTCGACGCTGATCGTGCCGCTCGGCGTCTTCGACCAGCGGCCGGTCGAGGCGCGGCCCGATGTGCTGGTCTACAGCTCGGAGGCGCTGCGCGATCCGCTGGAGGTGAGCGGGCCGATCTCGGTAACGCTCTACGCCTCGTCCTCGGCGTACGACACGGACTTCACCGCCAAGCTCGTGGACGTGCGCCCGAACGGCTACGCGCACAACATCCAGGACGGCATCATCCGCGCCCGCTACCGCGACTCGGCCACCGAGCCGGCGCTGATCCGCCCCGGCCAGGTTTACGCCTTCACGATCGACCTGTGGTCAACCAGCCACGTCTTCCTGCCGGGCCACCGCCTGCGGCTGGAGATCAGCTCCAGCAACTTCCCGCGCTTCGACCGCAACCCCAACACCGGCCGGCCGATCGCAACCGAGACCGAGCTGATCCCCGCCCGCCAGACGGTCTGGCACGACGCCACCCATCCCTCGCACATCACCCTGCCGCTCATGCCGCGGCAGTGACATCGGGCCGAGGCACGGGCCGGTGCCAGCCCAGGCTCTCGCTCAGTGCAGATACGCGCCACCGTCGCAGAGGATCGTCTGACCGGTGATCAGCTCGGCGTCGTCGCTGGCGAGGAAGGCGATCAGGCCGGCAAGGTGCTCGGGCGTGCCGCGCTTCTTGATCGACTGGTTCTGCATCGTGCGGTTGAACGTCTCTTCGTCTGTGTACGCGCGCGTGCCCTCGGTGGCGATCTGTCCGGGCATCACCGCGTTCACGCAGATGTTGTCGGCCCCCAGCTCGCGCGCCAGCACGCGCGTCATCCCCAGCACGGCGCCCTTGCTCGCCACGTAGGCCATCTGTCCGGCGTTCGCCAGGAAGTACGTGCGCGAGGCGACGTTGATGATGCGGGCGTGCTGGCTCTGCTTCAGCAGCGGGTAGGCCGCCTTGGTCACGACGAAGTAGCCGACGTAGTTGACCGCGACATACCGCTCGACCTCGGCCTTGCTCATCTCCAGCGAAACGGCGCGCGGCTGCAGGATGCCGGCGTTGTTGACGAGGATGTCGAGCGCCCCCAGCCGGCCGTGCACACCCTCGATCGCCGCCGCGACCTGCGACTCGTCCGTCGTGTCGCAGCGAAACGTCTCGCAGGCGCCGCCGGCCGCCTGGATGCGGCCGCGGGTGTCGTCCGCCTCGCGCAGGTCGAGCACGCCGATCCGCGCTCCTTCCGCGGCGAGGCGCAGCGCCGCGGCCGCACCCAGGCCGCGCGCTCCGCCGGTGACTACGGCCACACGCCCGTCGAGCTTGCCCATCGATCTCCCCCTGCTCAAAATGCTGTCAGCACAGTATGGCGCGGTTCGCACCACGAGCGCCTTCGCCGGCCGCGGGTCGGGCCGGCGCCCTGGCGCAATCGCCGCGCGCGACGGGGGAAGAGGTGCCGGAAACGGAAGGCGGACCGCTGGCCGGCGTCCGTGTGCTCGACTTCACGCGCTACCAGCAGGGGCCGTACGCGACCTCGCTGCTGGCCGACCTCGGCGCGGACGTGCTCAAGGTCGAGCCACGCCTGGACGGCGAGCTGGGCCGGCAGATGGAGCGCGACGCCGAGGGCTTCTCTGCGTATTTCGAAACCTACAACCGCGGCAAGCGCTCGATCACGCTGGACCTGCGCCGGCCGGAAGCGCGCGAGATCGTGCACAGGCTCGTGCCGCATATGGATGGGCTGGCCGAGAATTTCCGACCCGGCGTGATGGAGCGGCTGGGCTGCGGCTACGAAGCGCTGCGCCCGCTCAATCCGCGGCTGATCTACGCCGCGGCCTCGGCGTTCGGTCCGCGCGGGCCGGAGCGGGAGCGGCCCGGGTACGATCACATCGCGCAGGCCGTGAGCGGGCTGATGGTCGAGCAGGCGGGCGGGCCGGGCCACGAGCCGCCGCAGCCGGCGCTGCCCGGCGCCGCCGACGAGATCAGCGCCATGCTCTTCGCCCTCGGCATCGTCTCGGCGCTGTACGCGCGGCAACAGACCGGCATGGGGCAGAAGGTCGAAGTCTCGCTGTTCGGCTCGATGCTCGCCTTTCAGGGGCGACAGTTGATGCGTTACCTGCGCACCGGCAAGCAGGGCCGCGCCCGCTGGCGCCGCAGCCCCACGTATAGCCACTACCGCTGCGCCGACGGCTGGCTGGCGATCGCCGCCGTGGACCCGAAGATGTGGCCGCGGCTCTGCCGGGCGCTTGGGAAGCCTGACCTGGAGCACGATCCGCGCTTTGCCGGGCCGTGGGACCGTGACCGCAACGCCGCCGGGCTGGAAGAGCTGCTGGAAGCGATCTTCGCCACGCGCGCGGTCGCCGACTGGCTGGCGCGGCTGATCACGGAGGACGTGCCCTGCGGTCCCGTCAACGACTACCGCGCCGTGGAAGCGAGCGAACAAGCGCTGGCCAACGGCTACCTGACGACGATCGAGCACCCGAACCTGGGCACGCTGCGCAGCGCCGGCATTCCCATTCACCTCTCCGCCACGCCGCCGCCGCCGCTGCGCTCGGCCCCGGAGCTGGGCATGGACACGGAGACCGTGCTGCTGGATCTCGGCTACGACTGGCCGCAGATCGAGGCGCTGCGGCGGGCAGAGGTCATTTGATCTGCTGAACTGCTGCCGGATCGGCGCATGGCGCGCACGGCCGTTTTGAGCATCGAACAAAAGTGTGGCAAAGCAGCGCGGCGGCGCGTAGCATAGCGGCGACTGAAAATCACGGCGTTGCGGATTCGTTGACCGCAACGGGCCGCGCTCGTCTCGGTAGAGGTTCGCTTCATGATCGCCCCGCTCCGGCCGGCCCGGCGCCGCGCCGTATTGCTCTGCCTGATCGCCGTGCTGCTGCCGCTCGCCGTGGCCGCCTGCGGCGGCAAGAAGGCGAAGTCGCCAACGCCGACTCCAACTGCGAAGCCGGGCGCGCCGCCCGGCGGCCAGGTCTTGCAGGACCTCCAGCAACTCGTCGGCCAGGGCAAGCTCGACAAGTCCGTGCTGGACGAGCTGGTCGCCAAGGGCGCCGCCGACGGCATCGTCGTGCTCAACGAAGACGTGGTGACGCAGCGCCTGAAGCAGGCCGCGGCCGTGATCGGCGTCAACGTCAGCGACCAGCAGCTCGCCGACCTGCGCACGACGCAGTACGACCAGATCAAGCAGCAGATCGTGGCGCTCTACCCCGGCACGGCCAGCATCGTGCAGAACTTCAAGAGCTTCGGCTCCGTGCTCGTGCACTTCACCAGCGGCGAGACTTTGCTCTCGCTGTTGAAGCGTCCCGAGGTCGCCGGCGTGACCGCGAACGAGCAGTACGCCGCGCCCACGCCGATCTCCGGCGTGCCGGGCCGGCCAGGCGCCGGCGGCGCCGCGCTCGCGGACCGTGTACGCGGCACTGACGAGGCAGAGCAGTCGAATCCGCGCCCGCCGCTGAGCGTGAGCCTGGCACTGATCGACCAGCCCGCCGCCGCCGCCGCCGGCTTCACCGGCGAGGGGACGGCCGTCGCGATCCTCGACACCGGCGTGGACTTCCGCCGCGACGCCTTTAGCTGCTCGGCGCCCGGTCAGCCGGCGGCCTGCCGCGTGGCCGTCTTCCAGCACATCGCTCCGGACGACGGCCGCACCGACTCTGACGCGCAGGGCATGCACGGCACCAACGTGGCCGGCATCGTCGCCGCGGTGGCGCCGGGGGCGAAGATCGTCTCGCTGGACATCTTCGACAGCGGTCACACCAGCTCATCGCTGGAGCTGGCGGGGCTGGACTGGGTGATGCAGCACCGTGCCCAGTACAACATCGTCTCGGTCAACATGAGCGTCGGCGCCTCGCGGGACTATCACACGACGCCGTGCAGCGAGTCGCCGCTGACCGGCGCCTACGAGCAACTGCGCCGCGCCGGCATCCTGCCGTTGGTGGCGGCCGGCAACGACGCGATGGCCAGCGGCGCTTTCGTCAACGGCATTGAGAAGCCGGCCTGCGCGCCGGGTGCGGTCAGCGTCGGCGCCGTGTACGTGGCCGACATCGGCCGCACCGACTTCGGCGACTGCGGCGACCAGGCGACGAAGGCCGACCTGGTCGCCTGCTTCTCGCAGTCCGGGCCGACTCTCGGCCTGCTGGCGCCCGGCAGCCGCATCACCGCCGCGGGGATCACCGAGTCGGGCACCTCGCAGGCTACGCCGCACGCGGCCGGCGCCGTGGCGGCGATCGTCTCGAAATGCAAGGGCGCCTCGGCGGACAACATCGAAAAAGCCCTGACTTCGAGCGGCCCGCAGATCGTGGACAGGCGAAACAACGTAAGCAAGCACCGCCTCGACGTGGCCGCCGCCGGCCGGGCGCTGCTGACGCTCGGTTGCCCCGGCACTACGCCGCCGCCGCAGCAGCCCAGGCCGAGCGCCTCGGCTGGCCCGACGCAGGCGCAGCCAACCCAGACGGCGCCAACGCAGGCGCCGGCACCGACCCGCACCGCGCCGGCGCTCTACCAGCCGTTGCTCGAGACCCGCTTCGACGGCAAGGAGCTGCCGTCCGGTTTTTCCAACGCGCAGCCGGCCGCGGGCACGCCCAGCAACACCGAGCAGCAGCACGGCGCCGTGGCGGCGGTCGATGTCGGCGTGCACGGCCCGGACGACGTGGATCTCCTCTATTACACGTTCTTCCCGACGGCCAGCGACGCCAGGGCCCTGTTCGACGACCTGGAAAGCCAGCCCGACACGAAGCCCGGCGGCTTCGGCAAGCCCGTGGCCTGCGCCGGCGGCACCTTCACGACCGACGGCGGGCAGAAGATCGGCGTCACGCGCTGCATCGTGCTGGTGGACGACATCACCGTTACGGCCATCTCCGGCATCACCCGCGCCGGCGCCACGCGCGGCAACGACAAGGCCACGATCGCCCTCGCCAAGGCCGGCCTCAGCCATCTGCAGAAGGTGCAGAAGGGCAAGTAGCAGCGGGCAACCGGGCGCTCACATCTGCCGCGACAACGTCGGATCGAGCGTGTCGCGCAGGCCGTCGCCGAGGACGCTCATCGCCAGCACGGTCATCACGATCAGTAGCCCCGGGTAGATGCTCAACCACGGCGCCTGCTGAATCACCGCGCGGCCCTGGCCGATGATGTTGCCCCAGCTGGGCGTGGTTGGCGGGATGCCGGTGCCCAGAAAGCTCAGCGCCGCCTCGGAGAGCACGGCGCTCGCGAAGCTGAAGGTGGCCTGCACCAGCAACGGCGCCAGGGCGTTCGGCAGGATGTAGCGCCAGATCATGCGGCGCTCGTTCACGCCGATCGCGCGCGCCGCCTCGACGTAGAGGTTTTCGCGCAGGCTAAGCACCGAGGCACGCATCAACCGCGCCGTGCCGGGCGTCTGGACGGCGCCGAGCACGAGGATCACCGCCCAGAGGTGCGGGCCGACGATCGCGATCAGCGCCAACGCCAGCAGCAGGCCCGGAAAAGCCATGAGGCCGTCCATGATCCGCATCAACACCAGGTCGACTGCGCGGAAGAAGCCAGCGCAGGCGCCGATCAGCGTGCCGAGCAGCGCCGAAATCGCCGACACCGTGAAGCCGACGCTAAGCGAGACGCGGGCGCCGTAGATCGCGCGGCTGAGCACGTCCTGGCCGATGCTATCCGTGCCGAAGAGGTGGGCGGCGCTCGGTTTTTGCAGGCGGACGACCGGGTTAAGCGCGTTCGGTTGGTAAGGCGCAACCAGCGGTGCGAGCAGGGCAAGCGCCAGCAGCAGCAGCAGCACGCCGAGACCCGCGGCGGCGGTTGGGTTGCGCCGCGCCAGCCGCGCCGCGGCCGCCCAGCGTGAACGGTCGGCGCCTGCCAGCCGCTCGCTCCGCCCGCCGAGCAGGATCGTGTCGGCGACGTTGGCGCTCACGAGTAGTACCGGATCCGCGGGTCGAAGAGCACGTAGGAGAGATCGACGAGCAGGTTCACCAGCACGAACAGCACCCCGGTGACGAGGATCGTTCCCTGCACGATCGGATAGTCGCGGTTGATTGCGGCCTCGGCGAAGAGACGGCCCATGCCCGGAATCGAGAAGACGGTTTCGATGATCACCGAGCCGCTGAGCACGTAGGCGACGCTGAGGCCGATCACCGTCAGCACCGGAATCGCGGCGTTTTTCGCCGCGTGCCGCACGAGCACCGCCTGCTCGCGCAGCCCCTTGGCCCGCGCCGTGCGCACGTAGTCCTGGCGCAGCACTTCGAGCATAGTGGCGCGTGTCATGCGCGCGATCAGCGCCGCCACGCCGAAGCCCAGCGTGAGCGACGGCAGAATCAGGTACTTTAGGAACGGCCCGATGCCGGCCGAGATCGGCCGATAACCGGTCGGCGGCAGCCAGTGCACGTCCAGCGAGAAGAGAAAGATCAGGTTGTAGCCCAGCCAGAACGAGGGCATGGCGAAGCCGAGCACGGCGAAGATCATCACGCCGCGATCCAGCCAGGAGTTGCGCCGGCGCGCCGCCAGCACGCCCAGCGGCACGCCGATGCAGATCGCGATCAGCTCACCCAGGATCGCAAGCGCGAGCGTGGGCTGGATGCGCTGGCCCACGAGCTTCGTCAGGGTCTCGCCGGAAAAGATCGACTTGCCGAAGTCGCCGTGCGCCAGGTTCTTCACCCAGATGCCGAGCTGCATATACAGCGGCTGGTCGAGGCCAAGCTTGCGGTGCAGCTCATGGATCTGCGTGGGCGTCGCGTTGTCACCGGCGATCAGCGCTGCCGGGTCGCCGGGTGCGACATGCAGCAGGGCGAAGGCGGCGATCACGACCACTACCAGCACGGGCACCGCGGCCACGAGCCGCTGGCCGATATACTTCACCATCGGCTCGTGCCTCTTCTACCTGTCCAGCCAGACGTTCCAGAAGCTCGTCTGGTTGGGTGAGTTGTTATACCCCTTCACGTAGGTATGGAAGGCGTCGTAGAACTGCGCCACGCCGAGCAGCAGGTCAGGCACGTCCTTGTACCAGAGGGTCTGCACCTTATCCAGCACCTGTTTCTGCTGGTCCGGCGTGGTGGCGAGACCGTACTGGTGCTTGAGGTCGTCCATCTCCGCGCTCTGATACCAGCCGAACCAGGTTGGGTTGAGCGGCAGTGAGCGCAGCGGATCGTTGCCGCCGGGGCCGTGCACGCCGCCCGTGTGGAACAGATCCCACTTATCTTTGCTCGGGCGGATGCTGACTGCGGTGGCCCAGTCCGGTGTCTGATAATCGACCTTGAAGCCGATGCTCTCCAGCATCTGCTTCGTCACCTGGCTCTCGTTCAGCATCCAGGTATAGGTCGTGTTCGCCAGCAGCGTGATCGGCCGCCCGTCGTAGCCGCCGGACTGCTGCAACTGCTGGAAGAGCTGCTTCGCCTTCGTCAGATCCTTGCGGTTGTACTGGTCGATACTGGCCTTGCTCTCGTTCGGCGACCCGCAGAGGAAGATCGCCGGGCAAGGCTTCCACAGGTTCTTGCCCCAGCCGGCCGTCATGAACTTGTCGATGTCCGTGGCTGCAAGCACGGCTTGCCGCGCCAGCGGGTTGTTGAACGGCGGCCGCGTATTATTCAGCAACACGACGTTGTACGAGCCGAGGCCGTTGACCAGGATCGAGACGTTCGGATCGCCCTTGAGCTGGTCGTAGTAGTCGCTGAGCGGCTGTGTCATCAGGTCGATCGTGCCGGCCTGCAGCGCTGAAAGGCGGCTGTTTTGATCGGGAATGATCGGAATCTCCACCGAGTCGAGATACACCGTGCGGGCACCGGCAAGGTTGCTCGGTGTGCCGGGCGGGCTTTTGTAGTCGTCCCGCCGTTTCAGGACAAGGCGGCTGCCCTTCGTCCACTCCTGCAGCTTGAACGGGCCGGAGGCGGTCACGTCGTCCACGCGCTGGTCCGGCGCGGTGCTCGCCGCCTCCTTCGTCATGATGAACGGCGCGCCGAAGCCCGTGGAGAACGAGTCGATCACGAGGCTATACGGCTCTTTCAATTCCAGGACGACGGTGTGATCGTCCTTCGCCTCCCAGCTATTGACGACCTTGAACATGGAGATGCCGGACGCCTGGTTCTTGCTCCAGCGCAGGACCGACGGCACGACGTCGGCGGCGAGGATCGGCCTGCCGCCATCGAAGGTCGCCTCCTGACGCAGATTGAAGGTGTAGGTGAGGTTGTCCGGGCTGATCGCGTAATCTTTGACCAGCACCGGCTGCGGCTTCTGGTTCGCGTCCCAGATGAAGAGCTGGTCGTAGAGATTGAGCGCCATCTCCGAGGTAACGGTAGCCGTCGTCCAGACCGGATCGAGCGACGCCACGTCCGCCTCGATGCCCCACTTCAGCGTGCCGCCCTTCTTCGGCTGCTTCGCGCCGGCCTGGCCGGCCTGCGCTGAAGCGGCCGCACTCGCCGCTGCGGTGCCGGCGGCAGTACCGCTAGCGGCGCCCGCCGCTTTGGTCGCCGTGGCCGCGCCGCCCCTATTATTGGAGCCGCCGCCACAGGCCGCGGCGATCCACGCTGCGCCCGCTGCCACGCCGCCGGCGAGTACTCGCCGGCGCGAGAGGCGCCGTATCATACGTCGCGTCCAGTAGTTCTCTTCGCTCATCTCGCCGGCCTCGTTTCGGCTGCTCACATAGCGGCGCGATCATCGCCCGCGGTCGATGGCCGCAAGTATAGGAGCGCGCCCGAGGCACGGCAAGCGATCACGATGCGTGCCGATGCGTTCGGTGGTCGGGCACGCGGTACTATGGGGCGGAAATGCCGATCGAAGTCTCTGCCAGGCTGGAGGCAGCGATGCAAGCAAACGAACCGATCGACCTGGTGATCCGTGGCGGCACGGTGTACGACGGCAGTGGCGCGCCCGGCGTCGCTGCCGACGTGGCCGTGCGCGGCGATCGCATCGCTGGCGTGGGCGTGGTGCGCGAGCGCGCGGCGAACGAGCTGGACGCCAGCGGTCTGGCCGTCTCTCCCGGCTTTATCGACGTGCATGCGCACGACGACATGGCCGTGCTGCTCGACCCCGACTTCGCCTGCAAAGTGCTGCAGGGCGTGACCAGCGATATCGTCGGCAACTGCGGCGTTGGCGTGGCGCCGTTTCCGGCCGCGATCGCCGCCTGGCGCGACTTTGCGCCCGGCGCACAGCCGGTGCCGTGGGATGGCTTCGGCGGCTATCTGCGCCGGCTGGACGAGCAGCCGCCGAGCCTGAACGTCGCGGTACTGATGGGGCAGGGCACGATTCGCCGCTCCGTAATGGGCGTCGAGAATCGGCCTGCCACGGCCGCCGAAGTCGCGCGGATGCAGGAGCTGGTGCGCGAGGGCCGCGACGCGGGCTGCGTCGGCCTCTCTACCGGCCTGATCTACGAGCCCGGCCGCTATACGCCGACGGAGGAGATCATCGCACTGGCGCGCGAGCTGGGGACTGGCGGCGGACTGTACGCGACGCACATGCGCAATGAGGCGGCAGGACTGCTCGACTCGGTGCGCGAGGCGATCCGCATTGGCGAAGAGGCCGGTGTGCCGGTGCAGATCTCGCACCACAAGGTGTCCGGTGCCGAGAACGCCGGCAAGGTGCGCGAGTCGATCGCGCTGATCGAGGCGGCGCGGGCGCGCGGCCTCGACGTGACCGCCGATCAGTACCCCTACACGGCCGGCAGCACCGCCTTCTTCGCCGTGGTGCAGAACGGTAATTTTCGCAAGGACGGCGATCCCGAGGCGGGCGGCATTGGCCGCGTCCGCGCCGAAGATGTGCTCTTCGCCGCCGCGCCGAAGCACCCCGAATGGGAGGGGCAGACGCTGGCGCAGATCGCGGAACAAATGGACCTGCCGGTTGAGGACGCGGCGGCGCGCATTCTGGAGGAAGAGGGCCAGAGCGCGTTCGTCGTGCTGTTCATGATGGACGAGGCCGACGTGCGCACGGTGATGACGCATCCGACCACCATGATCGGCTCGGACGGCGTGCCCGCGGGCAAGAAGCCGCATCCGCGTCTCTTCGGCTGCTTCGCGCGCGTGCTGGGCCGCTACACCCGCGATGAGGGCGTGCTAGACCTGGCCACCGCGATTCACAAGATGACGGGCATGCCCGCGCGGAAGTTCAAGCTGGCGGGCCGCGGCAGCCTCGCGCCCGGCTCCTTCGCCGACCTCGTCGTCTTCGACCCGCGCACGATCGCCGACACCGCGACCTACGAGGAGCCGCGGCGCCATCCCACGGGCATTCGCGCCGTGTACGTGAACGGCGTCTGCGTGGCGCGCGACGGCGAGCACACGCATGCCCGGCCCGGCCGGGCGCTGCGGCGCGGCGCCTGACGCTGCCGCCCGCAGAACGACTGCGTCGGCACCGCCGGTAGACTCCGTTCAGACCGCAGTGCCGAAGCCCATCGCCTCAGCGTAAAACCAGGCGTCGAGGTCCGGCGTCTGCACGCCGAGCTGCGCCGGCGCGAGCTTGACCTCGGTGCGGTGCTCGACGCCGTGCTGGACGGCGTGCACAAGGAAGCACGACTTCGGGTAGCGGTACTCGCGGCCTCGCCACGGCAAGCGCAGCTCGCTGTCCTGTACCAGCTCCTCGGCGACGGCGATCAACTCGTCGCTGCTGCGCACGGCGACCCCACGCAGGACGGCGAAGCCGGGCCAGGGGCTGCCCCGATTCAGCTCGCCCTCATGCCGGCGTCCGCGCGTGCGCAGCACGAACGTCTGCTGCCCGCCGACGATGTGCAGCAGCTCGCGCACCGAGCCGGAGATCCCCTGCGGACGCGCGTCGAGCCGGGCCTCGCCGAGTGCCTGGCAGGCGTCGAGCAGGGTCAAAACGGCCCACCTGTTGTAGCGCAACAGCTCGGCCAGCGGCGCGTGCATGCGCTGTCCTCGCGACGTCGATGAGGCCGATTTCTCCATGGCAGCATAGCGCCCTCCCTGCATCGGGCTGGACGATACGCCACAATGAGAGGGAAGGGAAAGGAGAAGGGAGGCGGCATGCGCGTGCTCGTTCTCGGCGGCGGCGGGCTGGGCACCGTGGTCGCGGGCTACCTTGCCCGCGCCGGCCACGAGGTCACGCTGTTCGTGAAGCCGGCGCAGGCCGCCGCGTTTGCCGGCCCTCAGGCGCAGATCACCGGTCTGGCCGAGTTCAGCGCGCCCGTGCGCGTCGCGGCAGAGGCGAACCGGCTCGGTTCGTTCGATTACCTGATCGTCTGCGTGAAGACGCGCGACACGCAGGCCGCGTTGGCCCCGCTCACCGGCGTAGATGTCGGTTGCGTGTTGTCGCTGCAGAACGGCGTGCGCAAGGATGCGGCCTTGTGCACCGTCTTCGGCCGCGAGCGCGTTCTGGGCGCGGTGGCCTATATCGGGGCGCAGTTGCAGCGGCCCGGCGTCGTCTCGCACACGCTCTCGGGCGCCTCGCAGGTGGGGGAGCTGGAAGGTGGGCCCTCCCCGCGCGGCGAAAGCTTTGCCACGGCCATGACCGGAGCCGGTCTGCCCGTGATCTGTGTGCCGGATGTCGTTTCGCGCGAGTGGTACAAGCTCGCGGGCTATCTGCGCACCTCGCTGGTTTGTGCGCTTACACGGCTCGACGTGGGCACCCTGACCGAGGATCCGGCGCTGCTGCGGCTCGGCGCCCGCGTCGTGCTGGAAGTCGCCGCCGTGGCGGAGGCGGAAGGCTTCCCGCTGTGGGAGCTGCCGGCCACCTTTCCCGACCTGGGCGGCGGACCGCCGGCACAGCGCATCGCGCCCGGCCATGTCTGGAGCGAAGACGAAGTTGTGGCCGGCCTGGCCCTGATGGGCGAGCGGCAGCGGGCCGCCGGCCTCGTGCTCTATCCATCGCTCGCGCAGGACGTGATCGCCGGCCGCCCGACCGAGCTAGAGGACACGGCCGGCGACGCCCTGGCGCGGGCCGCGGCGCACGGCCTCTCCACGCCAAGCCTTGAGACGCTCGTGGCCGTGCTGCGCGGCGTCGAGCAGGCGAACGCGCGGCGGACCGCGGGAGCGTAGGCGTGGGCAAGTGCCGGCACCGGCGCCGGAACGCGGTAAGATAACGGCGTTCATCCTGCACGCACGGAGCGCCGCCGATGCTGACCCGTGAAGAGAACGAGCTGCTGACGCACACGAACCGCGGCAGGCCGATGGGCGAGTACCTGCGCCGCTACTGGCAGCCGGTGCTGCTCGCCGGCGAGCTGCCGCAGGCGGACTGCCCGCCCGTGCGCGTCAGGCTGATGGGCGAGGAGCTGGTCGCCTTCCGCGACTCGCAGGACCGCTTCGGGCTGCTGGACGAGTTCTGCCCGCACCGGCGCACCAGCCTCTACTGGGGCCGCAACGAGGAGTGCGGCCTGCGCTGCGTCTACCACGGCTGGAAGTTCGATATCGAAGGGCACTGCATCGACATGCCCAACGAGCCGCCGGAGTACGGGTTTAAAGAGCGTGTCTTCACCACGGCTTACCCGGCGCGCGCGTGGGGCGGCCTGATCTGGGCCTACCTCGGCCCGCGCGCGGCCGGCGGCGCCTTGCCGCCGCTGCCGGAGTTCGAGTGGGCGGTGGTGCCCGAGAACCAACGCTTCGTCTCCAAGCGGCTGCAGGAGAGCAACTACCTGCAGGCCGTCGAGGGCGGCATCGACTCAAGCCACGTCTCGTTTCTGCACAGCACGCCCAGCGCCGAGACACACGTCTCCTCGACGCTCGGGCTGCAATCGGCCTACATGTGGCGCGACAAGGCGCCGCGCTTCACCGTGAACCGCACGGACTATGGCCTCTTAATCGGCGCCCGCCGCGACGCCGAGGCCGACAGCTACTACTGGCGGATCACGCAGTTCCTCTTGCCCACGGCGACGATCATCCCCGGCCCGATGAACGTGGATGCGCCCTACAACGGCCACTTCTGGACGCCGATCGACGACGCGCACTGCTGGAACTTCAGCGTCTCCTGGCTGCCGGGCCGGCCGCTGACGGAGAAGGAGTTGGCGGACCTGCAGTCCGGCAACAGCATCCACGCCGGCGTGGACCAGAAGACCTTTCTGCCGATCCGCAACGCCCGCAACGAGTACCTGATCGACCGGGCGAAGCAGAAGCAGGACAGCTACACCGGCATTGAGGGCGTGAGCGAGCAGGACTCGGCGGTGCAGGAGGCGATGGGTCCCGTGGTGGACCGCAGCCAGGAGCATCTGGGCACGAGCGACACGGCGATCATCGCCGCGCGGCGCCTGCTGCTGCGCGAGGCGCGCGAGCTGCAGCGCGAGGGCCGCGGCCCGGCGGCCGTGCAGCGGCCGGAAGCCTTCCGCGTGCGCTCCGCCTCGATGATGCTCAAGCGCGACGTTTCCTACGAAGAGACGGTCAAAAACATGCTTACGGTGCCGGTGCAATGACCACTCAACCGAACCCGTCCCACGTGATCCCGGTCGAGGACTACGGCGAGGCGACGCTGCGCAACCTGGTCGCGCACCTCGACGTCTCGAACTCGTTCGAGCACTGCGTCTACCGCGAGTCGGAGCTGGACGCGGTCTGGCGGCTGCTGGACATCGCACTGGAGCGCGGCGACGGCGCCGTGCTGCCGCGCGAGCGCCTGCTCGCCCTGCGCGACGCCGTGCACGAGGCGCACGACCTGGCGGCGGACGAGAAGCCGCACGAGGCGGCGGCGCGGCTGCGGGCACTCCTCTAATTTCAGTTCCAGGCAGCAGGGGCGTGCGGCTGCCGAACGGTATGGCCGTCCGGCTGGTGCACCCGTTCTCCGCTCGACGGCCGGTGCGGAGGCGCCAACATGGAGACCGCCATGTCGCGATGTCGAACGCGGAATCCGCGGCGACGGGTGGGGCGTCGGAGCGGTTGCCGCACCCCCTATCCAACGCGGTACACTGCGATTCAGTGCGTGGATCGGCGCACCTCCGGGGGATCGGCCGATGATGGCCCTGGACGAACGGCCGCTGGGCGAGACGCTCGACCGGCGCCAGCGCTGGCTACTGCTGATCAGCCTGATGAGCGCCATGTTCATGGGCGCGCTCGACCAGACGATCATGGCGACGGCGGCGCCGAAGATCGTCGCCAACCTCGGCGGCTTCTCACTGCTGTCGTGGGTCTTCACGACCTACATGCTCACCTCGACCGTCGTCGGGCCGCTGGTCGGCAAGCTCTCGGACATCTACGGCCGCAAGCCGTTCCTGCTTGCGGGCATGGTCATCTTTCTCATCGCCTCGGCCGGCTGCGGCGCCGCGCCGAACATGGCCGTGCTGATCGCCTGCCGCGGCCTGCAAGGCATCGGCGGCGGCGCGGTCTTCGCGAGCATCTTCGCTACCGTCGGCGACATCTTCGCGCCGGCCGAGCGCGGCAAGTACATGGGGCTGTTCACGGGCACCTTCAGCCTGGCGAGCGTGCTCGGTCCGGCGATCGGCGGGCTGCTCACGGACCACGCCGGCTGGCGCTGGGTGTTCTTCATCAACGTGCCCGTGGGCGCCGTGGCGTTCCCGGCCATCTGGCGCAACCTGCCGCTCGTGCGCAGCAGCCGCCGGCCGCAGATCGACTTCATCGGCGCGGCGCTGCTTTCCCTCAGCACGAGCTGCGGCCTGCTGGCGCTGGCGTGGTCCGGCACGGAGTACGGCTGGGCGAGCGCGCCGACGCTGGCCCTCTTCGCCGGCGCCGCCGCCTTCGGCGCCGCCTTCGTCGCGCAGGAGCTGCGCCACCCGGCGCCGATCATCCCCTTCCACCTCTTCCGCAACCGCGAGTTTCTGCTCGGCAACCTGATGGTGCTCTGTACCGGCTTCGCGATGATGGGCGCGATTCCCTACCTGCCCACCTTCCTGCAAGTCGCGCTCGACGAGTCGGCCACCGCCTCGGGGCTGATCACGACGCCGCAGTCGCTCGGCCTGCTCGTGACCAGCATCGTCGGCGGGCAACTGCTCTCGCGCACCGGCCGGTACAAGCCGCTGACCATCAGCGGCAGCGTGATGATGGTCGGCGCGATGGGGCTGATGCTGACGCTCTCGCCCACCACGCCGACCTGGCAGCTCAGCCTGTTCGTGGTGCTGCTCGGCCTCGGCGGCGGCCTGGTGATGCCGACGCTCTCCGTCGTGATCCAGAATGCGGTCTCGCACGCGTACCTGGGTGTGGCGACGAGTGCACGGCAGTTCTTCATGCAGATCGGCGCCGTGATCGGCACGGCGCTCTTCGGCGTGCTGCTCACGACCACGTTCCAGGCGCAGTTCCGCCAGCACGTGCCGGCGCAGACGCGCGCCGCGGTCGCGGCCGAGACGTTAGCCCGCTTCGAGGATCCGACGCTGGCGCTCGATCCCGCCGCGTACGCGAAGGTGCAGGCCGAGTTGCTGGCGCAGCCCGACGGCAGCACGCACCTGGCAAACGCGCGCGACGCGCAACGCTCGGCGATCTCGGAAGCGATCCGGCGGGTGTTTGCGCTGGCGCTGGCGCTGATCGCCGTGGCGCTGGCGCTGGCGCTGCTGATGAAAGAGCGGCCGTTGCGCCGCACGCTTGGTCCGGCGGAGCCCGGCGAGCCGGCCGGCGAGCTGATCGCCGCCGCCGCGCTCAGCCCGCACTGACCATGCCACGCGCCGCCGCACGCCCGCGGCGCGAACCGCCGAAGGCGTACCGATGGCCGGAGAACAGCCGCTCGACTATCTCGAGATGGTGCGGGAGAGCCTGTTGCGAGCGCCTCCGCTGTCTTCAAAGCCGTATTACCACGGGAGGAGACCGCCCGCTGGACTTGCGCTCGTTCCTGCAATTCATGCTGCCTGTGCATCCCGACTTTCCGGACTGGCGCAACATTACCGCCAAGGAGTTGGACGACGAACGACGCTGGGTTTTTGAAGGCATCTGGGGCGACATCGACGGTTACGACTACTTTGCCATGAATGACAAGCAAGAGCGGGAGCTGGTGCCGTGGCAGTGCCGGACATGGTACGAGGGCTGGGGATCGGCGCCGCGGGACCGCAACACTGCATACGCCATCGTGCGTGCACGCTTCATGCCCGACACGCCCGCCGAGGCTGGCAACCCGGTGTTCTCGGTGATGCAGACCGACATCATTCACTACGGCAATGACCTGGCCGACTACCTGCACAACGAGTTCGGCGTGCCGCGGCCGGACTGAGCGGCGGACGAGCCGAAGCCGATCCCGTTCTGGGACACGTTCGGGTACGAGGAAGGCTACATCCGCAACTGGTAATGCCGCAGGGCATTCACCGCCCGCTTCTCACCGTCTCCTCATCCGCCAATGCTTGGTATCCCAGTGGCGGTTTAGCGTCGCGCGCGACACGATGGCGGTTATGGCAGCGGCGGGCGACCGCGTGATATCGAGGCGGGCAACCTCCTGCGGCGCTCCTTCTGGCCGCTGCTTGCGAAGGCCGGCTTGCCGCGCATCCGCTTCCACGACCTACGGCATAGCTGCGCTACCTTGCTGCTTGAGCAGGGGGTGCATCCGCGCATCGTGGCCGATCTGCTTGGGCACAGCACCACAACGCTGACGCTCAACACCTACTCGCACGTCACGCCACGGCTTCAGCAGACGGCGGTGGACGCGCTCAGCGCGGTCTTGCAGGCATGAGCCGGTTCGCGTTGGCATCAGCCGTTGGCATCACGCTACGGAACCGAAGAGAACACCGGCCCGATGGGGCCGGTTTCACGCCTGCAAGCTGGTCCCGGGACGTGGATTCGAACCACGGACACGCGGATTTACAGTCCGCTGCTCTGGCCAACTGAGCTATCCCGGGAGGTGCGGCAGCGATCAGCGTACTACAGCCTCGCACCGGGCTCAACCGCGCCGCGCACGGGCAGGAGGCGCCCCTCAACACAGCGCCCTACGCCCGGAGCCCGCGATTGGCTACACTAAGGGTTGGGCCCGCTGCACGGGCTCCGAACGCGAACTTCACGAGGCATTCTGCCATGGCTAGACATACAAACGACGATCTTGATCGCCATATCGAGCGCCAGGTGCGCGTGCTGCCCGGCCTGCGCTCACCCGTGCTCGTCGCCGGTTTCCAGGGCTGGAACGACGGCGGCCAGGGCGCCAGCGCCGCCGTGCGCTGGCTGGCGCGCAATTTGGACGGCCAGCGCATCGCCAGCATCCGGCCGGACGCCTTCCACGTCTTCAGCGAGATGCAGTCACGGCCGATCGTGCGCCTGCGCAACGGCGAGCGCGTGCTGCGCTGGCCCGCCCACGACCTCTACGCGATCCGCGGCGGGCCGGGCTGGCAGAATGACCTCGTCGCGCTCGTGGCGCGCGAACCGGAACTGCGCTGGCGCACCTACTGCCAGGCCGCACTCTCCGTCGCCCAGGCCGTGGGCGTGAAGCGCGTGGTCACGCTCGGCGCCTTTCTCGGGGCGGTGCCGCACACCCGGCCCGTGCCGATCTCCGGCTACGCCTGGAGCGAGGACGAACAGCCGCCGCTGCGCAGCCTGGGCACGCTCAGCACCAGCTACGAAGGGCCGACCGGCATCGTCAGCGTGCTCTCAGATGCGGCACGGGCGCAGGGCATGAGCGCCGCCAGCCTCTGGGCCGCCGTGCCGCACTATCTGCCCACCACGGCCAACCCCAAGGCGGCGCTGGCGCTGCTGCGCGCCGTGCGCGACCTCACCGACCTGCCCTTCGACCTGTCGCGCCTGGAGGACGCCTCGGCCTTCTTCGAGCGCCAGGTGAGCGAGGCGGTGCGGGCGAAGTCCGAGGTGGCCGAGCACGTGCACGAGCTGGAAGAGCAGAGCGGCGCCGCGGGCAACGACGTCGAGGCGGTCAAGCGCAGCGAGCCGGGCGATCTGCCCAACCCCGCCGACGTGATCCAGGCGTTCGAGGACCTGCTGCGCCAGGGCCGCCGGCCGGGTCCACGCGAGGATTAGCGCACTCGATCGTGCCGCCTCTGCGGGGTGGCATTGAAGCAGCGCGACTTCACCGCTAGCATAAATCGCGGCGGAAGCGCACTGTGAAGCGCAACCTCCGCACACCTGGCGGAAGCTTTCCGCGCCGATCGGACGGCACGGACGCTGGATTCCGCACCGAACCGGGGTGGCGATGGCCCACGGCGGCAACGCGCTGACGGCGCCTCCGGCCCCGGCGCGCGCCGGCTCCGCGCTGCGCCCGCCGTCCCGACGGTATCTGATCTTCTCCGTGATCGCGCTGGCGCTGCTGATGGCCTCGATCGATTCGACGATCGTGGCCGTGGCGCTCGAGGCGATCGGCAAGAGCCTGCACACCAGCGTCGTCTGGGAAACCTGGACGATCACCGCCTACCAGCTCGGCCAGTTGCTGGTGTTGCCCGTGGCCGGCAAGCTCAGCGATGAGTGGGGGCGCAAGCGCGTTTTCCTCGGCGCGATCGTCCTGTTCACCGGCAGCTCGCTGCTCTGCGGCATGGCGCCGAACGTCTACGTGCTGGTCGTCTGCCGCCTGGTGCAGGCGTTGGGCGGCGGCAGCTTCATCCCCTCCTGCACGGGCATCGTCTCCGACCTGTTTCCGCAGAGCCGCGCCCGCGCCATCGGCCTCTTCACCAGTATCTTCCCGATCGGCGGCCTGCTGGGGCCGAACATCGGCGGCGCCGTGGTGGACCATCTCTCCTGGCGCTTCGTCTTCTGGGTGAACGTGCCGCTCGGGCTGCTGGTGATCGCGCTCACCGCCGCGCTCTACCGCGACGAGGGCCGCGCCACCGGCGAGCGGCGCCGGATCGACTTCGCCGGCGCGGCGCTCTACGGCGGCGCGATGATCATGCTGCTGTTCGCGCTCACCTGGCTTGGCGAGAGCGCCAACGCCCTGCGCAACCCGTTGGTCTGGCTGCTGCTGGCGAGCGTGCCGCTGCTGCTCGTGCTCTTCTTCCGCACCGAGAGCCGTACGGCCGACCCGGTGATCGCGCCCGTGCTGCTCAAGCACCGCCCCTTCCTGGCGGCGAATCTCTACAACTTCTGCTTCGGCGCCGGCGTCTTCGGCGTGATGGCCTTCCTGCCGACCTACTTCCAGAACCGCTACGGCGTCTCCGCCACCCTGGCGGGGGCGCTGCTGACGCCGCGCGCCATGGCGATGATCGTCACGTCGACGCTCTGCTCGATCTTTATCATTCGCCTGGGCTACCGCCTGCCGATGGTGGCCGGCATGTCGCTGCAGGCGCTGGCGATGCTGCTGCTCAGCCGCGGCCTCACGCATGTGTCGCTGCTCGGCGTCGGCGTGAGCGATGTCGTCTGGCTCAGCATGATCACCGCGCTGATCGGGCTGGGGCTCGGTATCTCGCAGCCGGCGGCCAACAACGCCGCGCTCGATCTGTTGCCGGGCAAAGTCGCCGCCGTCACCGGCATCCGCAGCACCTTCCGCCAGTCGGGCGGCATGATCGGCACGGCGATGATCCCGCTCGTGCTCAGCCGCGATCCGCACAACGTGGCCGGCGGCCTGGAGCATGTGTACATCGCCTACGTCGTGCTGTATCTGCTGTGCATTGTGCTGGCGTTCTTCATCCCCGATCGTGCCCGCGAACGCCGGCAGGGCGCCCCGCCGCGGACGGAGGAACCGGCCACGCTCGTGCCACGGCCCGTGGCGGCGGAGTAGGCCGCGCGGGTGTACGCTCTACGCGCAGACGGATCGGGTCGAAGCGATCGGGGGAGTGCGGCCATGGAGATCACGCGGGGCTACGCACGCTTCATCGGCGAGACGGGATACGAGCAGTTGGGCGACGACGTGGTGACGGCAGCGAAGCGCGCCGTGCTCGACACGCTGGCGGCCACGCTCGCCGGCTCCGTGGAGCCCGCCGCCCGCATCGCGCTCGAGCTGGCGCGGGCGTTGGGCGGCAGCCCGCAGGCGACGGTGATCGGCGCCGGCGAACGGGTCAGCGTGGCGCAGGCCGCGCTGGTGAACGGCGTATCCGGCCACGCCCTCGACTACGACGACGTGAACTATTCGCTGAACGGCCATCCCAGCGTACCGGTGCTGCCGGCGGTGCTGGCGCTGGCCGAGCACTTGGGCGCCAGTGGACGCGCGGCGCTGCGCGCCTTCGTGCTCGGCTTCGAGATCGAGTGCAAGCTCGGCCGCGCCCAGGGCGCCAGCCACTACGCGCGCGGCTGGCACGCGACCTCGACCCACGGCACGGTCGGCGCGGCGGCGGCCGCGGCGGCGCTGCTGAGCCTGACCGAAAAGCAGACCGTGATGGCGCTCGGCATCGCCGGCAGCATGGCCGCCGGCTCGCGCCAGAACTTCGGCACGATGACCAAGCCGCTGCACCCCGGCCGCGCGGCGGAGGCCGGCGTCACGGCGGCGCTGCTGGCGCAGCGGGGCTTCACGGCGGACGAGACGATGCTCGAAGCGCCGCTCGGCTTCATCCGTCTCTTCTCGCCCGCCGAGGACCACGACCCGACGCAGGCGCTGGGGAATCTCGGCGCCCCCTGGGACATCCTCGCGCCGGGGATCGCCGTGAAGAAGTATCCCTGCTGCTACAACACGCACCGCGCCCTCGATGGCGTGCTGGCGCTGCGCGACGAGGCGGGTATCGCCGCGGAGGACGTGGCCGCGGTCGAGATCCTGCTGCCGGAAACGTCCGCCGCGCCGCTGATCCACCCGCGGCCGCAGACGGGCCTGGAGGGCAAGTTCTCGATGCAGTACTGCGTCGCGGCGGCGCTGCTCGACGGCGCCCCGCGGCTCGCCACCTTCAGCGACGCCGCCGTGCAGCGACCCGCGGCGCAGGCGCTGCTGCGGCGGGTGGAGATGCGTGCCGGCCCGGCGCAGGCGCAGATCGCCGGCGGCCGCACCGAGGTGGCGCTGACGTTGCGCGACGGCCGTACGCTGCGGCGCGGCGTGGACGAGCCGCGCGGCTCGGGCGAGAGCCCGCTGTCGTGGGAGGAGCTGGCGGAGAAGTTTCGCGATTGCGCCGCCGTGGCGCTGCCGGCGGCCGCGGCGCGCGAGGCGCTGGAGCGCATCGCATACTTCGAATCGCTGCCGGATCTGCGCGGGCTGATGGCGCTGCTGGCGGCGCCGGAGCGCGTGGGCGCGGCTAGCTGAGCCGGCGCTTCAGCTCCTGCGCGTCGAACGCCGGTTTGGGCAACTGCAGCGGCAGCCGTTCCAGCGCCTCGATCAGCAGGCGCGTGACGGCGTAGTTGCGGTACCACCTATGGTCGGCCGGCACGACGTACCAGGGCGCCTGCTTGCTGCTGCAACGGGCGATCGCCTCCTCGTACGCCTCGCGGTAGGCGTCCCAGCGATCGCGCTCGGCGAGGTCGTTGGGGTCGAACTTCCAGAGCTTGTCGGGCGCGTCGAGCCGCGCCTCAAGGCGCCGCTTCCGCTCCGCCTTGCTGATGTGCAGATAGCACTTGAAGATCGTCGTGCCGCCGGCGGCCAGCAGCGCCTCGAAGGCGTTGATCTGGCCGTAGCGCTCGCGTCACACGGCCTCCGGCGCCAGCCTGTGCACCCGCACCACCAGCACGTCTTCGTAATGCGAGCGGTTGAAGATGCCGACGCAGCCGTGCGGCGGCGCCTGCCGGTGCACGCGCCAGAGAAAGTCGTGCCGCAGCTCCTCCATCGTGGGCGCGGCGAAGGCGGCGAGCCGGGCACCGAGCAGGCTGAGCCCGCCGGAGAGATGCTTGACCGTGCCGTCTTTGCCGGAGGTGTCCATGCCCTGCAAGACGAGCAAGAGGGCGTGGCGGCCGTCGACGTGCAGCCGCTCCTGCAGCTCGCGCAGGCGCAGCAGATCGGCCGCCGCGACCTTGTCGGCAAACGGCCGCGTGTCGGCGGGGTCAAGATCCTCCAGATCAACGCGCTCGCCGGGCTTCACCAGCCAGGGCGGTGCGTTCATGCCGCGTCTCCCCGGCGATGTGATGCTCGCCCAGCCGGCACGGGGCGCGGCGGATCAGGCCGCCGCGTGCGCCAGCGGCTCCCCGGCCGGTTGCAGATCCAGGCTGAGCTGCTGCCCCTCGCGCGCCAGGCGCTGGCGCAGCCCCTCCACGTGCTTGCAGGAGGCGCGGTTGGTGAAGCCGGGGCAACTGCACGCCTGTGTGCCGTCACGGTCGACGAGGATGTAGCGGCGGTGCGGGTTCGTGCGGCTGCGCGCGGTATAGACGCCGGGGCGGTTGGTGACCCGGCGGATGTAGATATGTTCGTCGTGGGCGCGGGCGATGGCCCGCGCCTGCAGTTCTGCGGTCGTCATGGTAGTTGGCCTGCCGTCTTCTCGATCTTTGCCCGGCTCCGCCGCCGGACCCAGCGCTGCGTCTTCGATGCACAGCCATTATACCATAACTAGCGCACATGTTCGAATAAGGGGACGAGGAACGAGGAAACAGGAACGAGGAACGAGACAGCCCTCGTCGCCAGCCACTCGTTCCTCGTTCCTCGCCTGACGGGGCGCGCGAACGGGGCGGCAGGTAGCGCCGCCCCGTTCGCATCGCGCGTCGTGCCCCACGCGCTGAGAATTCCGGCTGACTACTGCATCGTCACCGTCGCACCCGCGGCGGAGTAGACGAAGGCGCCCTGGCCCGGCTGCAGCGTGGTGGTGTTGCCGTTGCTGTAGCTGTTGGCCACCGGGTCGAAGGTGTAGACCGCATCGGCGCCGCTGACCGTCACCGCCTTGTTCGCGGGGTTGCCGATCATGGCGAACGAGTTGGCGGGCACGGAGACCGTGGCGGGCAGCGTGGAGCTGCCGCTGATCGACACCGTGGTGGTCGCGCCGAAGAAGGCCCAGTAGCCGGCGCCGGCGGTGATGCCGGTCGTGTTCGAGATCGTGGTGTAGTTGCTGGCGCCGCCCGGCAGCGTGTAGAGGGTGGCGGCCGCCTGCGGGAAGGTCATGCCCGCCGGTCCGCCGACGATGTTCCAGCCGGTCTGATAGGTCACGGTGGGGCCGCTGGGCGTGGGCGTAGCGCTGACGGTCAGGTTGAGCTGCACCGGCGAGCCGGCGATCTGCGGCACCGTCGTGGTCTCGTTGGCGGCCTGGCCGTTGACTTTGAAGCTGAGGGTATTGCCCGGCGTGGCGCAGGCAGCCTGGCTGCTGTCGATATCGACGAAGTACTGCGTGCCGTTGTACACGCCGTTGCCCGAGGCGGTGCCGCAGAGCGCGCTGCCGCTGTAGGCCGTGACGACGGCGCCGCTCGGCGCATTCTGGCCATTGATCTGAATGCCGCCGTAGACGCGGGCGGCGGGCGGTGTCTGCTGCGCCCGGGCCGTGGGGCTGCCACCGCCGATGAGTGTGACGGCTGCTGTTGCCGCCACCAGGACCGCGGTTCCGACCAGAGAGCGGGTGAGGGACATACTTCGCTTCCTCCCTGCAGCTGCTGCTGTGTGCTCGCGGAGTCTGGCTGAAACGACCGGATGAGCGGTGCGGGGCCTGCTCCGCTGGCTGCCTGCTCTGTTCAACGCCCCGGTCGTGACGATCGTTCCACGCACGGGCGTACGGGGACATAATTCCAGTAGCCGGGTTATACGATAACACGGGATCGTAAGGATCGAGTACTCATTATGGCGAACGGCGCGGGCCACACACTTTTGCACGCCCCGCCGGGCGCGCGCCCTCCCGCACGCGGCAGCCCGTGCGGCGCCGCTACCCGCCTTCTCTGGCCAGCAGCCGACGCGCCACGTCGGCGAAGACCTCATAGTCCTGGGCGCCGACCATCAGGAAGCGGTTGTTGAAGACGAAGGCGGGCGTGCCGGTAATGCCGTTCGTCTGCGCCCAGGCGGTCCAGTCATCGACCTCGGCGGCGTAACGCTGGTCGCTGAGCGCGGCGCTCAGCGCCTCGGTGTCGAGGCCGGCGCCGCGCGCCACCGCCAGCAGCGTCTGGCGGTCGCCGATGTCCTGCGCCTCTTCGAAGTAGGCGTGCAGCAGGGCGCGATGGAGGGCGTTAAAGACCTCTGGCCCGGCGGCGCGGGCGAACTCGCCGGCTTCCAGCGCCAGCCGCGAGTTGGAGACGAAGCGTTTCTGCTTCATCTCGAGGCCCGCTTCCGCCGCCAGCCGTTGCAGATGCTCGTGGACGGCGGCGCGCCGGCCGCTCGACGCGGGGTCAATGACCCTTCCCTCCGGCGGCGTCTCCGGGTGCAACTCGAACGGCACCCAGTCCACATCGACCGGGAACTCGCGCTGCAGTTGTTCGACCCGCACGAGGCCGATCAGGCACCACGGTCAGATGTAGTCGGAGACCACCAGCAGGTGCAGCCGCCCCGGCGTCTGGCGTTCGGTCAGATCGGCGATTGCCGCGTCACTCATGCCCGCAGTATAGCGCCGGACGAGGAGATGGGAGCCAGAGGCGAGGGGCGAGGGCAGTCTTGTTCCCGTTTCCTATTTCCCCGTTCCGCTTTCCTGCTTCGTCGTTCCTCGTCCCTCAGCCGGTATACTGTGCGGGAAGCGGCGGAGTGGGGCGGGCGGGGCGGGCGGGCCGTGCAGCCCGCGGGAGAGGACGAGAGCGCATGGGCACCACCTGGGTGAAGGTCGGTTACGGCAGCCTGCTCGGGCTCGTGCTGGCGCTGACGGCCGGCTTCGGGTCGGCCATCTTCATTTCCGAGCCGCGCCTGCCGCAGCCGGTGGGCGTGACCTTCCAGCAGCTCAGCGGCAACACACCGGACGCCGAAACGGCCCGCGAGGCCAAGCAGATCGACGGCTACTTCGGCGACGTGCAGAACTTCAAAGGCAAGTACCCTGACTACCAGCGCAACATCTTCATCGCCTTCGCCGTCGCGGGGTTGATCTTCGCGATCATCGGCGTGGCGCTGCCCGCGATCGTCAACTACCTGCGCTTCGGCTTTTTGATCGGCGGCGGCCTGCTGCTGGCGGCGGGCGCCTGGTTTGTGATTCAACCCGTGCCGCTGGGCACGGAGAACCCGTCCGGCATTCTCACCTTACTGGTAGTCGGCACGCCGGCGGTGCTGGACACCGCGGCGCGCTTCCTGCGCTTCGCCATCGCCCTGGTCGGCGTGCTGCTGCTGCTGTTCGTCGGCCTCTGGCGGCTCACCGAGTGGTCGACGGCCACGTCGGCGCCGGCAGGCGCCGCCGCCGGCATGGCGGCGGCACCACCGCCCGGGCCGTCCTCGATCGCCGCGGCGACGGCGTCGGTGACTTCTGCGCCGCCCCCGGCAGAGTCGCTCAAGTGGGCGAGGCCGGACGACCGCTCCGCGGCCGACTTTCAGCCCGCGGACGCGCCGCAGCCCGCCCGCGTGATCGAGCACGTGCCAGCCTCGCCGGAGCCCGTTACCGTGGAGGCGGCGCCGGCCGGCGCCCCGACCAGCGCGACCGAGGAAGGCACATCGAGCAGCCAGGCTGGCGCTTAACGCCCGCCGCGCAGGCGTGGGTCGAGCAGGTCGCGCAGCGCGTCGCCCAGCATGTTGAACCCGAAGATCGCCAGGCTCAGCACGACACCAGGGAAGATCGCCAGCCACGGCGCCTGCACCATGAACTGCCGCGCCTGGCCGCTGAGCATGTTGCCCCAGGTCGGATTGGGCGGCGGTACACCGAGGCCGAGGAAGCCGAGCGAGGCCTCGGCCAGGATCACCGTGCCCAGGCCGAGCGTCGCCAGCGTAATCGCCGTGGCCGTCACATTGGGCAAGACGTGCAGCAGGATGATACGCAGGTCGCTGGCGCCCATGGCGCGCGCCGCTTCCATATATGTCTGGTTACGCACGGCCAGCGTAGCGCCGCGCATGATGCGCGAGTTGCCGGCGATGCCGAAGAAGGCCAGCGCGAGGATGACGTTGTTGAGCGTGTTCCCCCAGATCGCCACGATCAGCAGGATCAGGACTAAGCCGGGGAAGGCGATCATCGCATCGACCAGCCGCTGCACAACGGTGTCGACGATACCGCCGAAGTAGCCGCTGACCACGCCGATCGCCGTGGCCAGCACGATCGAGAAGAGCACCGCCAAAAAGCCGACCTTCAGCGAGACGCGGGCGCCGTAGATGATGCGGCTGTAGATGTCACGGCCCAAATTGTCGGTGCCGAACCACCACGTGCCCGACGGGCCAAGCAGCTTGAACTTCGGATGGATCTCGGCCGGCGGATAGTTCGCCAGCAGCGGCGCGAAGATCGCCATGACGATCAGCGCGAGGATGATGATCCCGCCCGCCAGCCCCAGCGGCTTGGTGCGCACCAGGCGAATCAGCGTATCAAGCCAGATCGAGCGCGAGCGCACGCCGCGGCCCTCCGCCGCGAGCGGCGCCACACCGGGGCCGGGCCGGGCGCTGGTTTCCTGTGCCATCGCTGCGGGCAGCGGGCAGCGGGCCGCGGACGGCGGTGAAAACCGCCGTCCGCGCCTGCGCCGCCCTGCCCTATCCTCCTGGATGCATCGCCTGGTGCTCAGGCGTAGCGGATGCGCGGATCGAGCAGGCCGTAGGCGAGGTCGACCAGCAGATTCGTCGCCACCACGATCAGGGCGATGAAGAAGACCACGCCCTGGAGGGCCGGGTAGTCGCGGTTGAGCACCGCATCGTAGAAGAAGCGGCCCACGCCGGGCACCTGGAAGATCTGTTCGAGAATCACGGTGCCGCCGAAGATCAGCGCCACCTGCAGGCCCACGATCGTGACCACGGGGATCATCGCGTTCTTGGTGGCGTGGCGCACCAGCACGGAGCGCTCGCGCAACCCCTTGCTCCAGGCGGTGCGGATGTAGTCCTGCCGCACCACGTCCAGCATCGCCGTGCGGGTGAGCCGCATCACGCCGCCGGCCAGCGTCGTGGCGAGGCAGATCGCCGGCGCCAGATAGTAGGTGAGGTGATCGAATGGGTGCGACCAGCCGACGTAGGTCAGCGGCGGCGACCATTTCCACCAGATCAGCGGGAAGGTGAGAATCAACGTCGCCACCCAGAACGAGGGCAGCGAGATGAAGGCCACCGCCGCCGTGCGCGCCACGTAGTCCGCGAGCGTGTCCTGGCGGATGGCGCTGAGGATGCCGACCGGCACCGCCAGCACCACGCCGAAGAAGACCGCCATCAGCCCCAGCTCGGCCGTGATCGGGAAGCGGCGGCGCAGCTCCGAGGCCACGGTCTGCTTCGTCCAGAGCGAGCGGCCGAAGTTGCCGTGCAGCACGCCGCCGATCCAGTCCTTGAACTGCACCGGAATCGACTTATCGAGGCCAAGCTGATGGCGCAGCAGGTGCTCGTCGGCCGCCGCGTAATTATTCTGATGCGCCATCAGCGTCACCACGTCGCCCGGCAGCAGGCGGATGATCGAGAAGGTGGCGATCAGCACAAGCATCACCGTGATCAGGGCGTAGATGATGCGGCGGACGATGTAGTCGAGCATTACTTGTCGATCCAGACCGTCTCGACACGGCCGTCGTAGAGATCCTGCGGAAAGAACCAGCCCTTCACATAGGGCTGCGTGAACAGGTGCAGGTTCGCCGTATACAGAAACGCCATCGGGAAGTCCTGCACGATCATCTTCTGCGCGTCCTGCACGATGGGGAGCCGCGCCTGCGGATCGACGGTGATGCCCTGCTTGTCGATCAGATCCCAGATCTGCGTGTTGCCCCACTTGTAGAAGGTGGAGGTGCGGCCGAAGTAGGAGGAGAGGTTCTCGTCCGGGTCGGGGCTGTTGAGCGGCGTGTGGTGCGACATGCCGTAGTCGTAGGCGTAGGTCTTGTTGTAGTACTCCGCCAGTTGCATCGGCATCAGCGAGACCTTCTTCAGGCCCAGGTTCTTCTGCAACTGAGCCAGGATCACCTCGCCCACCTGCTGGTCGATCGAGGTCTGGTTGGCGAAGATGATCTGGTCGGAGAAGGTGTTCGGGTCGACGCCGGACGCCTTCAGCATGTCCAGCGCCTTCTTCGGATCGAAGCCGGCCAGCTCGCTGGTGAGTGCCCAGGGCTTGTAGATCGGCAGGATCGGCCCGAAGGTCAGGATGCCGTCGCCCTTGCCGTTGAGCGAGTAGACCGTGTCCAGCACTTCCTGCTTGTCGATCGCCTGCACCAGCGCCTGGCGGAAGCGGATGTCCGTGTAGGGCGCCTTCTGCATGTACTTCTGGCCGTCCCAGGGCTGGGTGCGGAATTCCTTCCAGAACTGGCTGGGCACCGCCTGGCTGTTGGCGCCCTTGACCGAGTCCGAGGCCTGCTTGGCGTAGTTGAACTGCAGCGCCCCCGCGTCGAGGTTGCCCTGGACGAACTGGTTGAGCTGCGCCTGCGGGTCGACCACGTACTTGATCGTCAGCTTGTCGACGTAGGGCAGCGCGTTGCCCGCCGCGTCCTTGCGGAAGTAGTTGGGGTTCTTGTGCAGCGTGGTTTGGACGTTCTTCTCCCACGAGTCGAAGATGAACGGCCCCGTGCCGATCGCATTCGCCGTCAGGTCGCCGAACTTCTCCACCGCCTCATGCGGCACGATCACCGTCCACGGACTGGCGATGTAGCTCATGAACGGCGCGTACTGCGCCTTGGTCACGAACTTGACCGTGTACTTGTCCACGACCTGGATGCTGTCCAGCTTGTCGCGGAAGTAGTAGCCGTGCTGGAACTTGCCGGGGTCGTTCGTCGCCTGGCGCTCGATGCTGTACTTGACGTCGTCGGCGGTGAACTCGCGCGGGCCGACGGGCTGCACGTCCTGGAACTTGACACCCTGCTGCAGCTTGAAGATGTAGGTCTTGTCGTCGGGCTGCTCGGGCATCGCCACGGCCAGGTCCGTGGTGATCTTGGTCAGGTCGGGCGTGAACTTCATCACCGCGTTGTAGACGTTGTCGGCGATCGCCGTGCAGAAGGGGAAGGTGTCGAAGTGCGGGTCGAGCGTGCGCGGCTCGCCGCCGTTCAGGACGACGAATGTGCCCCCTTTCTTGACGTTCGCGGCGTTGGCGCCGGGCGCCAGCGGCACCACGGTCGCGGTAAGCGCGCCGACCTGGCCGCCGGTGTTGGCCTGCGTGGGCGCCTTGTTGCCGGCGGCCGGGCTGGCGGCGCCGGCAGCGCTGCTTGCCGCCGGCTTGTTGCTGGTCTTGTTGTTGTTCGAGCTGCCGCAGGCAGCCAGACCCAGCGCCGCGGCGCCGCCGATGCCCGTGCCGAGCAGCCGTCGCCGCGAAAACTGGCGGTTCGCCAGCCGCAGCCAGTAGTTCTCCGAGCGATCATCGCCCATCGCGCGCTCCCTCCCTATCGGCGCGACGAACCGTTCCGCCGCAGCCACGCCGTGGCGCGAATCAGCCTCCGAGCAAGGCGTCACATTCTGCGCCCGGCGAGCCGAGTATTAGGCGGTCGTTGCTGAAGAGCAATCGATATGTCCAGATTGCAACGGAATAGCTAGATGGACCCGACCAATCATGCTGATTCCGCCAAGCGCGACCCAACGGGCCGTGACGGCGTGCGCGTCCGTCGCCGCCACGGTGCTTGACGGATCCGCCGGAGGATCACAGGATCCGGACAGAGGCCACGAGAGCAGGTGTGCATACAGGAGCGCAGCTCAGCGCCGGCGCTGCGGGCGCAGGGCAAAGGGATAGGGCGATGAAACTGCCGGCGATCCTCGCGGCGGCGGCCGGGATCTATCTGCTGCCCGCCGAGCTAGCCTACGCGCGGCGTCATCGCAACCGCGGCGCGCTGCTGATGCTGAACCTGCTCGGCGGCTGGACGATCGTGGGCTGGGCGATCGCGCTCATCTGGGCGCTCTACCGCGACCCGTCGTCGCACTGACGTGCTGCCCCATCGGCGCCGCGGGGCAGCCGGCGCTGAGAAGGAGAAACTGATGGTTCAGCAGAAGCAACGTACCGGCCGTGCCGCGCCCCCCGCCGATCTGCCGCTCGACCGCAACGGCGACATCCCGCGCCTGGTGGGCGACATCCGCCACCTGGTGCCGAAGCTGGGGCTGCGCGAGTACTGGTACCCCGCGCTGCCGGCCTCGCGCGTGGGCAAGCGCCGGCCGGTGCAGGTGCGCATGCTGGGCGACGACATCTGCTTCTTCCGCGGCAGGAATGGCAACGTCGCGGCGATCGGCGATGTCTGCCCCCATCGCGGCGCCCGCCTGTCTGAGGGCGACTGTCATTACAAAGGCACCGTCGCCTGCCCCTACCACGGTTGGGTCTGGGACGAGCAGGGCAAGAACGTCGCGGTGCTTTCCGAGGGGCCGCAGTCCGGCGTCTGCGGCAAGCCGGGGTCCGAGGCGCGCGTCTATCCGACGAAGACGCTGAAGGGCGTGGTCTTCATCTGGATGGGCAGCGAGGAGCCGGCGCCGATCGAAGAGGACGTGCCCGAGGAGTTCTTCGATCGCGGCGCCTGCATCTTCTTCAACGACCAGATCATGTGGCAGACCAACTGGGAGGTCGGTCTCGAAAACTCGATGGACTCGCACGTCGGCTACCTGCACCGCGACGCGCTCACCGGGCTGCTCTCCGCGCCCAATTCCGGCGCGCGGCCGGCGCAGGGCTCCAAGATCGCCTTCACCGGCAACGGCTTCCGCAACGCCGGCGGCCTCACCTTCCAGCCGCAGCCACAGGACGTCTATCCAAACGGCTGGCGCTGGCCGAAGCACATGTTCCGCGCCAAGTGGATCTGGGCCTTCCGCTGGTTCTTCGAGCGCACCTGCGTGCCTGCGCCGCCGCCGAAGACGGTGCGCTGGAGCAGCGGCCACCGCCTGCCCGGCATGTTCCGCGCCGGCGGCTTCGTGGCGCCGCCGAAGCCGGACACGAACGGTACGAACGGCGTGGCGTCCGTGAGCAACGTGGGGCCGATGTCGGTGCGGCGGCGGGTCAACGGCCTGTTCGGCTTCTACACACGGCAGACCGTGCCGGTGGAGGAGTGGCTCACCCGCGTCTGGTACTTCCACTACACGCGGCCGCAAAGCAAGCTCCAGCTCTTCTGGTTCCGGCTGCTCTACTGGTCGATTTACCGCTGGCTGTCCGAGTACAACTTCTCGCAGCAGGACATGAGCGTGATGCTGCACCAGGTCTACGACTGGCCGGAGAAGCTTTCGGGCACCGATGCCGAAGTGATCCAGTGGCGCAAGCTGGTGGTGACCAAGCACTTCGGCGGCCGCAACGCGGCGTTCGACTTCCGCTCGACGGAGGGCCTCTCGCAGGACGAGGCGCCGGACGCGCACATGTTCAGCGACATGCTGACGGAGTAACGAGGAACGAGGCAGGCGAGGAAATAGAATTGAGAAAATAGGAAACAGGGATGCCGGCAAGCCGCTCGTTCCTATTTCCTATTTCCTGATTTCTATTTCCTCGTAAGGAGAACCCACCATGCCAAAGACGATCATGTCGGCCGATTCGCACGTGCTGGAGCCCGGCGACCTCTGGACGAAGCGCATGCCGGAGAAGTTCCGCGAGCGCGCGCCGACGATCATCCACGAGAACAAGGGCCAGAGCGGCGACTTCCTCTTCTGCCCGCCGCTGCCGCCCTTCAACGTCACCAGCCTGGGCAGCGCCGGCATTCCGCCCGCCGAGCTGGAGAGGTTCGCGTTCGGCGGCTACAAGGTCTGCCGGCCGGGCGGCTGGGATCCGGCCGAGCGCGTCAAGGACATGGATCTGGACGGCGTCGACGTCGAGATCTTCTACTGCGGCCTCGGCATGTTCTTCTTCAGCCACCCGGACGACGAGTTGCAACGGGCGATCATGCGCGCCTACAACGACTTCGCCCATGAGTACGCCTCGCACAGCCCGAAGCGGCTGCTGCCGGTGGCCAACGTCTCGATGACCACCGTCGAAGACGCGCTGGCGGAGACGGAGCGCTGCGCGAAGCTCGGCTTCAAGGGCGTCTTTATCTCCAACGACCCCGCGCCGGAGCGGCGCTACGACAACCCGATGTGGGAGCCGTTCTGGACCGCCTGCGAGGAGATGGACCTGCCGATCAACATCCACATCCTCACCGGCCAGCGCGGCACCGGCCTGAGCGAGCGCATCATCGCCGACTACATGAAGCTGCACACCTACGCCGTGGCCTCGATTCTCGACATGATCACCAGCGGCGTGTTCGAGCGACATCCAAACCTGAAGGTGATCTCGGTCGAGAACGACATCGGCTGGCTGGCGCACCATTTGAAGCGGCTCGAGCACGCCTCCAACCGCTTCGGCGCCCGCTATCCGGCGATGAAGATGAACGCCGCCGACTACTGGCGCCGCCAGGTCTACGCGACGTTCCAGGACGACGTGCCCGGCGTGCGCACGCGCGACTTAATCGGCACGGACCGGCTGATGTGGGGCTCGGACTATCCGCACTTCGACTCGACCTTCCCGCACTCGCGCGAGCAGATCGCCAAGAACTTCGCGGGCGTGCCCGAGGCCGACATGGCGCAGATCCTCGGCGTCACGATGGCGAAGGTCTACAACCTCAACGCAAACTGACGCGGCCGGCCCTCACCTCATTTCACATACCCCTCGCCCAATCCTGGGCGAGAGGGGAGCTCATGGGTTGGACCATTCCAGCGAGCGTCGGGTCAGGCGGCGCGCCGTGAATCGCGCCCACCGGCACGCGGGGCGGTTCACGAACCGTCCGCACCATGCCTGGCAGCCCGGAGCCCTCTGGATCGCTTTCTGCTGGATCGCCCCTCTCCTTCTCTCCAGTATTGGGAGAAGGACCAGTGGAAGATCACGGGGGTGAGGATGAGGGCCCCGCGCCCTGCACCAGCGCCCGCAAGGCCGCGCCGGCCTGCACCGGCAGGCGCGGGAAGTGGCTGAAGGCGATCACGTCGAGCTCGAGCGCCGCCAGCTTGCTTAGCGAGGCGATCGCCTGCGGCATGTCTGCCGTCACGCCCGCGGCCGGGCCGGAGAGCACGCCCTCGCGGTATTCCAGCGCGTCGCCGGCGATCAGCAGCGCCATGCGCGGGAAGTAGAGGGCGATGTGGCCGGGCGTGTGGCCGGGTGTATGCACGATGCGCATACCGCCAAGCACGGAAAGCTCGTCGCCGTCGTGCAGCGGCTCGTCGATGCGCACCGGCTCGTAGCGCAAGGCACGGTTCGCCACGGGACGGGCCAGCGTGCGCAGCGCGGCGCTGGCGAAGGGCGGCGGCGGACCGCCGGCGCTCTGCACCACCGGCGCCTCCACCGCGTGGATCGCTGCCTTCGCCGGCAGGCGCCGCTGCAGCTCGGCCAGGCTGCCGAGGTGGTCGGGGTGGTAGTGGCTGATCACGATCCGTTCGATCTCGTCGGGCCGGCGGCGGCAGAGCGCCACGGCGCGCAGGATACGGTCGGCGCTGCCCGGCAGGCCCGTGTCGATCAGCGTCAGGCGCCGGTCGAGCAGGAGAAAGCAGGAGGTGGCCCGCAACGGCGCCTGCACCACACCAGGCAGAATCGAGCGAACGGGAGCGCCTGCCGGGAGCATCGCTAGACGTCGCCTTCAGGGCCGCCGCGACGAGATCGGCCGCAGGATGCGCACGCCGCTGGCCTGAACCAGCTCGCTGCGGTTGGCCCGCTGCAGCGCCTGCCACTGCGCCCGCGTCGCGTCCTCCGGCTCCGGGCCGAGATCGCGCGAGGCTTCCCAGACGCCGAGATCAGCGTAGCGCGTCAGCATCCAGAGCAGCGGCTGCTCGGCCACGTGCGCCCGCCACATGCCCAGCGGCCGCGCGCCCTGCGTCTCGTACCACGGCCAGACCGCGGCCTCCGTGCGGCGCACGAACTCGGCCACGTCGCCCGCTCGCACCTGGAAGCTGCGCAGGGCGTAGATGCCGGGCGTGCCATCGGGCGTGTTCTCCGGCGGGCGGCGCTCGCCCAGCGGCTGCAGGGCGATCACGTCCGTTTCGCGCGTGATCGCGGCGCGGGCGGCGACGGCCTCGCGGCCGCTGGCAGGCCAGCGATCGGGCTGGGCACCCTGCACGCGGTTCTCCGGCCAGGCGCGGGTCTGCTGCCAGTGCGCCAGGCTCTCGTAGCGGGTGATCAGCACGATGCGCTCGGCGCCGCCCATCACGACCTGCCAGAGGCCGAGCGCGCGGCCGTCGCGCCCTTCCAGCGCCGGCCAGATCGCCGTTTCGCTCAGCTCGACGAAGCGCGTGACGTTTGCCCTGTCCACGAGAAAGGTGCGCATGGTGTAGAGCATCGATCCCGCCTTCCTCCGCGCGTGTCCGCCCATATCGTGGACCGGCGGGCATCCGTTGCGCGAGCGGCCGGGCCGCGCCCGCGAACGCAACCATCGCCTGCGTTCGCCGACGCTGCCATACTGGTGCTGTACAGACAACTGCCGGCGGCAGCGGAGGCGGCATGGCCGAAGATCGCATCCCCTCGCGCGCAGAGGATTTCAACGAGTGGTACAACCAGCTCGTGCTCAAGAGCGAGCTGGCCGACTACGCCCCCGTGCGCGGCTGCATGGTCGTGCGGCCCTATGGCTGGGCGCTGTGGGAGAACATCCAGCAGGCGCTGGACCGCCGCTTCAAGGCGACGGGGCATGTGAACGCCGGCTTCCCGATGTTCATCCCCGCCTCCTTCCTCGAAAAGGAGAAGGCGCACGTCGAGGGCTTCGCGCCCGAGTTCGCCGTGGTCACGCACGGCGGCGGCGAGGAGCTGCCCGAGCCGCTCGTCGTGCGCCCGACCTCCGAGACGCTGATCGGCCACATGTACGCGAAGTGGATCCAGTCCTATCGCGATCTGCCCGTGCTAATCAACCTCTGGAACAGCGCTGTGCGCTGGGAGAAGCGCACCAAGCTCTTCCTGCGCACTACCGAGTTCTTCTGGCAGGAGGGCCACACCGCCCACGCCACGGCCGACGAGGGTGAGGCCGAGGCGCGGCAGATGCTCGACGTCTACGCCGATTTCGCCGAGAACGAGGCGGCGATCCCCGTGATCCGCGGCGTGAAGAGCGAGTCGGAGAAGTTCGCCGGCGCCCTGCGCTCGTATACGATCGAGGCGATGATGGGCGACCGGCGCGCCCTGCAGTCGGGTACCTCGCACAACCTGGGCCAGAACTTCGCGCGCGCCTTCGACATCCAGTACCTCGCCACCGACAACAGCCTGCAGCACTGCTGGACCACGTCGTGGGGGCTCTCCACCCGCTTCATCGGCGCGATCGTGATGGTGCACGGCGACGATACCGGCCTGATCCTGCCGCCGCGGCTGGCGCCGCACCAGGTCGTGATCGTGCCGATCTACCGTAAGGACGAGGAGCGGGCGCAGGTGCTGGCCGAGGCGGAACGGCTGGCAGCCGAGCTTGGCGCCTACCGCGTGCGCGTGGACAAGCGCGATGGGCTGACGCCGGGCTACAAGTTCAACGACTGGGAGATGCGCGGCGTGCCGCTGCGCATCGAGCTTGGTCCGCGCGACATCGCCCAGGGCACGGTGCTGCTGGCGCGGCGCGATCGGCCGGGCAAAGAGGGCAAGACAGCTGTCCCGCGCGCAGAAGCGCCCACCGCCGTGGGCGAGATGCTCAAGGAGATCCACACGGCGCTCTACGATCGGGCGCTGCGCTTCCGCGAGGCGCACACGGCCGAGCCGGCCAGCTACGCCGAGTTTTTGGACGCGGTGCAGCAGGGCTTCGCGCTGGCCTGGTGGTGCGAGCAGGAGGACTGCGAGACGGCGATCAAAGAGGAGACGCGGGCGACCTCGCGCTGCATCCCCTTCGAACAGTCGGGCGGCAGCGGCAGCTGCATCCGCGACGGTCGGCCGGCAGGCCGCAAAGGGTTGTTCGGCCGCGCCTATTGAGCTGCCCGTGCAAGCGCAACTCAGGATGATGATCAGATGGCAAGCGTGCGCATTCCCGCGCTGATGCGGGACTTAACCCAGGGCCAGCCCGTGGTGGAGGTTTCGGGCCGCAACCTGCGCCAGCTCGTGGCGGCGCTCGAAGCGTCCTACCCCGGCATGCGCGAGCGGCTGACCGAAGACGGTGAGCCGCGCCCGGAGGTGGCGTTCTCCGTCGACGGCGAGGTTGCTACGCTCGGCCTGCTGCAGCCCGTAGATGAGCGCAGCGAGGTCGTGATCCTGCCGGCGATCAGCGGCGGGTAGCCGTCCGTGTATTGGCTTTCACAGCGAGCCGTCGTGCTCTGTTTGGACTCACTCCGTTCGAGCCGAACGGCCTCTGCGACCAGGTGCGCGACGCTGCGCTGATTCGCCTCCGGGCGTTGGGCGAGCACAACGCGGCCGGGTGCGCCGCATTGTCAGGTCCCGAGATTGGTCGCATACTGACACGGATGGAGCTGCTGGAGCGCGCCGCGTTCCTCGAAGAGCTTGACGCCCTGCTGGCCCGGGCGGCCGGCGGGCAGGGCCGGCTCGTGCTCGTGAGCGGCGAGGCCGGGGCTGGCAAGACGGCCCTCGTGCAGGCGTTCTGTCGCCACCACGCCAGCGATGCCCACGTGCTGCTCGGTGCCTGCGACGCGCTCTCCACGCCACGTCCGTTGGCGCCACTGCTAGACATCGCCCACGCGGCCGGCGGCCCGCTGCAGTTGGCGCTCGAGCGCGGGGAGCCGAGAGAGCGCCTGTTTGTGGCCTCTCTGTCCGAGCTCTCGGCCGGCACTCGCCCTCGGATCGTCGTCTTCGAGGATCTGCATTGGGCGGACGACGCGACGCTCGACCTGCTGCGCTACCTGGGCCGGCGTGTGGGCGGCACCCACGCCCTGCTCCTCGTGACCTACCGCAGCGACGAGGTAGGGGCGCGACACCCGCTACGGGTGGCGATGGGCGACCTCGCCACCACGAACACCACGCGGCTGACGCTGCCCCCGCTCTCGCTCGACGCCGTGCGAACGTTGCTCAAGGATAGCGCGCTCGACCCGGTAGCTGTACACCGGCGCACCGGCGGAAACCCGTTCTTCGTCGCCGAGCTGCTGGCCACGAATGTACCCGGCACGCCCGCTACGGTGCGGGACGCGGTGTTCGCCCGTGTCGCTCGCCTCTCGCCCGCCGCGCATGTGGCGCTGGAGGCCGCGGCGGTGATCGGAGCACGAGTCGAGCCCCGGCTGCTGCAGGCGCTCGCCGCACCCGCCGTGGCGCTCGATGAGTGCCTCGCCAGTGGGATGCTGCACGTGGCCGACGATGGCCTGCTCGCCTTTCGCCACGAACTGGTGCGCGAGGCGGTGCTGGAGGCGCTCTCACTACCGCGCCGTGTGGAGCTGCATCGCGCCGTGCTTACCGCGCTGCGGAACCAATCCGACACCGGCCCCCTGGTCGCGCGGCTCGCCCACCACGCCGAAGGCGCCGACGACAGCGAGGCCGTGCTTGCGTACGCCTCCGAGGCAGGCCGGCAGGCGGCGGGGCTGAAGGCACATCGGGAGGCGGTGGCCCAGTACAGGCGGGCGTTACGATACGCCGACGGCTTGCCGCCGCTCCCGCTCGCAGAGCTGCTGGAGGCGTTGGCGTACCAGTACTACCTCACCGAGCGTCACGCCGAGGCCGTCGCCGCCTGGACGCAGGCGCTGGATCTGCGGCGATCGTTGCGTGATCCGCTCAAAGAGGGCGACATTCTGCGTTGCCTATCGCGCCCACTGTGGTATCTGGGTCGGCATGCGGATGCCGATGCCTCTGTGACTGAGGCGCTGGGCGTGCTTGAGCCGCTGCCGCCAGGTATCGAGCTGGGCTGGGCCTACAGCGAACTGGCACGGCTGCGTATGACCGCGCGCCAGAACCCCGAGGCTATCGCCTGGGGCGAACGGGCGATCGCGATCGGCGAACGCCTCGGTGACTCGGCTTTGCTATCGCATGCGCTCAACAACGTCGGCTGTGCTCGGCTGCAGAGCGAAGACGAGCAGGGCTGGGCACAGCTCGAGCGCAGCTTAGAGCTGGCACTCGCGGGCAATCACGAGGAGCACGCCGGCCGAGCGTACGCCAATCTCGCCGGAAGGGCCATCTTCCAACGCAGCCTAGCGCGTGCTGAGCGCTATCTCGATGATGGGCTCGCCTACGCCCTCGACCACGACGTGCAGACCTACTATTACACCATGCTGCACAGGCGCCCCAATCAGCTTCTCTTGCAGGGTCGTTGGAGCGAGGCGGCGGAGGCGGTCGGCCAGCTATTGGCGCGGCCCGATGTCTCGCCGCGCCACCGGATCGAGGGGCTTGCCGTGCTCGGGCGTATCCGGGCCCGGCGCGGCGATCCGGAGGTAGCCACGGTGCTGGACGAGGCGCTGCAGCTCGCCGCACCGATCGGCGGAGGGTGGCTCGCCGTGGCGCATGCCGCACGGGCTGAAGCGTCGTGGCTGGCCGGAGACGCAGCAGGGGCCGCGGACGAAGCGCAGCGCCCTTACGAGGGTGCTATCGCGAGGAACGAGCGCTGGTTGGTGGGTGAGCTGGCGCTCTTGCTCCAGCGTGCGGGCAGGCTTGGTGCTGTTCCGGCGGTCGCCGCCGAGCCCTACACTCGGCAGATCGCCGGCGACTGGCAGGCGGCCGCGGCGCAGTGGAAGGCGCTGGGCTGCCCGTACGAGGCGGCCATGGCGCTGGCCGACGGCGACGAGCCCGCGCTACGCGAGGCGCTGACCAGCTTCGAGCGGCTGGGCGCCCGCCTGGCGGCGGCGATGGTGCAGCGCCACCTGCGCCAGCTCGGGGTGCGCGGTCTGCCGCGCGGACCGCGGCCGTCCACCCGCTCCAATGCCGCCGGCCTCACCTCACGAGAGATTGAGATCTGGCGTCTCCTCGCCGAGGGGCTGCGCAACGCGGAGATCGCGCAGCGGCTGGTGCTCTCCCAGCGCACCGTCGACCACCACGTCTCGGCTATCCTCGCCAAGCTGGGCGTGCGCTCGCGGGCCGAGGCCGCCCGCACCTTCCAGGACCATGCGTCGGCGCGCTCGGGCAGTCGGGCCTCGTGAGCCGTGGCGCCGATGCAGGCGTGGGGCCACCCGCGGCAGCACCGCGGGTAACCTGCCGGCCACCTTCTGCTCCAAAGTAGGCAGCACGCTTCGCCAATCTGGGCAGCCCTCCCGATGAGCGGCGATGCCGGCTCCGGCAGCATGAACCCTGTCGGGCGGACCGACGCAGCATCTGAGGAGGATGTGCAATGCCACGCTATCTCGTCGAACGCAGCTTTCCAGAAGGGCTGCGCATCCCCGTGAGCGACGATGGGGCCGCGACCTGTCTGGCCGTGGTGGGTACCAATGCTGACCTCGGCGTGACCTGGGTCCACTCCTACGTCAGCGAGGACAAGCACAAGACGTACTGTATCTACGACGGGCCGGACCCCGAGGCGATCCGTCGGGCGGCGGAACGCAACCAGTTGCCGATCGATCGTATCACCAAAGTCAGCGTGCTCGACCCCTACTTCTACCGCTAGCCCAGACCGCTGCCCTGTCCGCCTGCCGCCGACGGTGGTGTCCTGCCGGCGAACAATAGGCGCGCGGTTCCGTTTCACGTGCCAAGGGGGAATGCAATGTTGCGACGCTGGCTTATGCTGTTCGGCCTGGCACTGCTTGCCCTGCCGGGCGTCCTCACACTGCCGCGGCACGCGGCGCGAGCCGCCACGGTGTGGGGGGTCCAGGTCTCGGGCGACGTCGCCGCCGAAGGGATCATGGCGAACGCCTTCTTTCCGGGCGCCCTCACCGTCCATCAGGGCGACAGCGTACGCTGGACCTGGGCCACCATCCTGGCGCCGCACACCGTCACCTTCCCGGGTCCCGCCGCCACCCCTGACATCTTCGTGCCCGGGCCTGACGCGGGCTCGGTGCAGGGCGGACCGGGCTTCTTCCCGCAGGGCGACATCGGCCCGGACAACAGCGGCACCTACGACGGCAGCCAGGTCACCGGCTCCGGCGTCCCGCTGAGCCCGGACACCCCGCCCTTCCTGCTCACCTTCACGCGGCCGGGCATCTACCCATATCTCTGCCTCACCCATCCCGGCATGCACGGCAGCATCGAAGTTCTGCCCGCGGACGCCACGCTCACAGAGACGCCCGCTCAGGCCACCACTCGCGGCACCGGCGAGTTCAACGGACTGGTCGAGCAACTGCGCACGGCGCTCAGCGGTGCCGGCGCACCGCAGGCCGTCGCTGCCAACGGCTCGGTGACGCACCTCGTGGCGGCGGGCATTAGCAACACCGCCGGAATGAGCGCCCTGTCCTTCATTCCCGCGGATCTCACCGTGCACCGCGGCGACCTCGTGATCTGGGCGGTCGAAGACCCGTTCGAGGTGCATACGGTGACGTTCACCTCCAGCGCGGCGGCGCCTGCTCTGCTGCAGGTCAGCCCGCAGCCGTCCGGTCCACCGCTCGCCGTCATCGCGGCGAACGTCTACAGCCCGGTGGGCGGCATGAGCTACGACGGCACCGGCTATATCAACTCGGGCTTCTTCGGGCCGGGCGGCGGCTTCGCCCTGCGCATCGACGCGCCACCGGGCACGTATCAGTACCTCTGCCTGATCCACGGTCCCAACCCGATGCGCGGCACCATCACCGTCCTGCCCTGAGCGCCGGCTCGGGCAGACATCAAACGTGAACAGAAGAGCGGGAAAGGACCAAGGAACCATGAACGAGCACGGCACCTCAACCGACAACGACAGCCACGACGGCGATGCGGCCGCCGAGGTGCAGGGCTACGCGACCGGCCTCCTGCCATATACGACGACGATCGACGCGCAGCGCTACCTCTGGCTGGCAACCGAGATAGCGCGGCCGCTGCCGTCCCTCACCCAGCCGTCTTCGTCGCAGTCAAGCTTCAGCAACGAGCCGTCCCCATCTCCGCGCCACATCCCAACCTGAGGGCACCTGTCTCCTGGCCCGGCGCGCCCCGCATCCCGCTGCGGGGCGCCGCTCGCTCGCGACGGCGCACCATCCGTCGTACTCACCGCCAGTTGTGCGTGACCTGAGCAGAAGGAGACGCATCATGCGAAGTTCTCGTTGGTTCCTCACGACGGTGGGCCTTATGGCCACGGGCCTGGTCCTGCTCGTCCTCGCGACGGCGCAACCGCCCGTCAGCAGCGTCCGGGCCGACGGCAGCTCGCCGACGGTCACTCCTCCACCCGTCTTCATCCCTCCAGCGCCTACCCTGATCTCGCCGGCGCAGGGCGCCACGGTGAGCAGCACCATCACGCTGCGCTGGAGCGCGAGCTTCGGTGCGACATACTACCTGGTCGATATCACGGACATGACCGCCGGCATCGACCTCGGCACAACGAAGGTAGCGACCACGAGCTGGACCCCATACCCCAACGTGCGGCTGCGCTCGGGTCACGTCTACGTCTGGACGGTGCAGGCCTGCTACAGCGGCGAATGCTCCTCGGCCAGCAGCAGCGCCTTCAACGTTCGCTGACCCGTGCCTGCGCACCCTCGGACGGTAGCTGCACGCTGCCCGGTCTGCGGCCCATCTGCGAGTGACGGTCATCGCCCGCTCACCACGCGGCGGGGCCGCTCCGGGGAGGGCCGGGCACGAGCAAACCGCATCGCACCCTGCTGCGCCTCCTCTACACGCCCGCCCCGCATAGTGATCAGCGGATGACGCCGCCCTCGCGCCACTGCGCGATCTGCTCTGGTGGGAAGCCGAGCTGGCCAAGCACTTCGTCGTTGTGCTCGCCCAGGGCGGGCGAGGCGCGCTGCACACGCGTGGGCGTGGCGCTCATACTGACCACCGGGGCGCCGCCGCGCATCGGGCCGAGCAGCGTGTGCTCGTACTCGGCGATGTAGCCGTTCGCCTGCACCTGCGGGTCGTCCCACAGCTCGTCTACGAAGCGCAGCGGGCCGGCGGCCACATCGTTGGCGTCGAAGTGCGCCAGCCACTCGGCCGTGGTGCGTTCGCGCATCTTCTGCTCCACCTCGGCCACCAGCGCCTGGCCGACCTCGGCAACGCTCTCCTTTGCCGGGTCGAAGTCGGGGTCGTAGCGGCGGTCGTGCACGCCGAGGGCGCGGCGGAAGCGGGCGCGCGGACCCGGCCCCAGGCAGCCGACGGCGATGTTGCCGTCCTTGGTCTGGTAGATGCGGTAGTAGATGTTGCCCAGCAGCTCCGGCATCGCGGCGCGGCGCTCGGCGTAGATCTCAGCAATCGAGTCGCCGCGGGCGCGGGCGGCGGCAAGGTTGGACCGCTTCAACTCGCGTGGCTCCTCGTCCATCGCCACGATCTCCTTGAAGCCGGCCTGCAGGTTCAGCGCCGAGAGCAGCAAGCTCGTGTCGATCGCCTGGCCCTCGCCTGTCTTCTCGCGGTGGTAGAGGGCCGCGCTCACCGCCCAGGCCATGTAGGCGCCGGTCAGCGCATCGGCGGGCGCGAACTGCACGATGCGGGGAATGCCGTTCTCGATCACACCGTTCGAGGTGACGAGGCCGCTCATCGCCTGCGCCACGATGTCGTAACCGCGGCGGTGCGCGTCCGGCCCGCGCGTGCCGAAGGCCGTGTTGGCGCAGTAGATAATGTCCGGGCGGATGGCGCGGGCCGAGTCATAATCCACGCCGAGCGCCTCGGGCACGCCGGGGCGGTAGTTCGTCACCAGCACGTCCGCCCAGCGGATCAGCGCCTCGCGAATCGGCGCCGCCTCCGGCCGCTTCAGGTCCAGGGCGATGCCGCGCTTGCCGCGATTCTGGTTGATGAAGGGCCGGCTTTCCTTGGGCATGAACTCCGACTGCAAGCGCCAGGGCTCGCCCTCGATCGGTTCGACCTTGACCACGTCGGCGCCCATGTCCGCCAGCAGCGACGAGCAGACCGGCCCGGCGATGATCTGGCTGCAGTCGAGAACGTGAACTCCTTCAAGCGCACCCGCCACGACCTGCCCCCGTTTATCGCTCGATTCGTTTTCACCTGCAGCATGTCCGAAAGGGGGGCTACCGTTCAAAGGTCCGCTCTGCCCAACCCTGTACACTGGCCGGCAGAGCGAGCCGGGAGGAGCGACGATGGCCTACACCGCCGGCGTGGACGTGGGCGGCACCTTCACCGACGTGACGCTGGTCCAGACCGAGAGCGGGCGTGCCTGGGCGGTGAAGACGCCCTCCACGCCGCGGGATCAATCGCTCGGCTTCGTGGCCGGACTGGAGAAGGCCGCGAAGCTGGCCGGCGTGCCGCTCTCCGCGATCGAGCGCTGCTTTCACGGCACCACCGTCGCCACCAACGCCATCCTGCAGCGCAGCGAGACACGGCTCGGCTTGCTCACGACCGCCGGCTTCGCCTCCGTGCTGGAGATCGGCCGCCACGACATTCCGCGCGACGCCAACTACTTCGGCTGGAGCAAGCCGGAGCGGCCGGTGAAGGCCGACCTGATCCGCGAAGTGTCCGAACGCATCGACTGCGAGGGCCGCGTGCTGCGTGCGCTGGACGACGACGAGGCGCGCAAGGCGATCCGCAGCCTGCGCGACCTCGGCGTCGAGTCCTACGCCGTCTCGCTGCTCTACTCGTTCCTGAACCCGGCGCACGAGCTGCGCCTGCGTGAGCTGCTCGCCGAGGAGCAGCCCGGTGCGCTGGTCTCGCTCTCCTGCGAGGTGCTGCCGCGCTTCCGCGAGTTCGAGCGCACGATGACGACCGTGCTCAACGCCTACGTCGCGCCGCACGTCGGCCGCTACCTGGGCGATCTCGAACGACGGTTGCGCGAGCGCGGCTGCGAGGCGTCGCTGCTGATCATGAAGTCAAACGGCGGCGTGGTGAGCGCGGCCGCGGCGGCGCGGCAGGCGATTCACACGGCCGTTTCCGGTCCGGCGGCGGGCGTGATCGGCGCCGTTGCGGCGGCGCGGGCGGCGGGCTACGTCGACGTGATCTCGATCGACGTGGGCGGCACCAGCGCCGATGTCTGCCTGACGCGCGGCGGCTGGCCGGAAACCACCACAGAGGGCCGGGTCGGCGGCTTTCCCATGGAAGTGCCGATGCTGGACGTGCAGACAATCGGCGCCGGCGGCGGCAGCATCGCCTGGCTGACGAGCGCCGGGGGGCTGGCCGTCGGGCCGCGCAGCGCCGGCGCCGAGCCGGGCCCCGCCTGCTACGGCCGTGGCGGTACGGAGCCGACCGTGACCGACGCGAACCTGCTGCTCGGCCGCCTGCCCGCGTACCTGCTGGGCGGCGAGCTGGCGCTGGACGCGGAGGCGGCGCGGCGGGCGATTGAGACGACGATCGCGGCGCCGCTCGGTCTGAGCGCGATCGAGGCGGCGGAAGGCATCCTCGCCATCGCCGACAACGCCATGCTGGGCGCAATCCGTACGATCTCGATCGCCCGCGGCCTCGATCCGCGCGGCTATGCGCTGATCGCCTTCGGCGGCGCTGGGCCGCTGCATGCGCCGGCGCTGGCGAGCGCACTGGGCATCGAGACGATCGTGATTCCGCCGCGCCCCGGCGTGCTCTCGACCGAGGGGCTGCTGCGCACAGACCTGCGCAACGACTACGTGCGCACCTGCACACAAACCGGCCCGCTGTACGACGTCGCCGGCCTCAACACCGTGCTCAATGCCTTGTTCGCGCAGGCGAACGCCGATCTCGAGCGCGAGGGCGTGCCCTTGCAGCGGCGCCTGCTGCGCCCGGCGGCGGACCTGCGCTATCGGCACCAGAACGCCGAGCTGAGCGTCGATCTGCCGGACCGCGCCCTCACAGCCGCGGCGCTGGCCGAGATCGAGGAGGCGTTCCACCGCGAGCACGAGCGTCTCTACACCTACGCCCTGCGCGGCCAGACGGTGGAGCTGGTGAACCTGCGCGTGGCTGCCACGGGCCTGTTGCCGCATGCGGAATCTGCGCCCGCCACGTCCCCAGCGCCCGGCGAACCGCCCGCACCCGCCGGCGCGCGGCAGATCTATTTCGGCGCCGCGCACGGCTGGCTCGACACGCCGCTTTACACCCGCGAGGCGCTTCGCCCCGGCCACGCGCTCGCCGGCCCACTCGCCGTCGACCAGCTCGACACGACCACGGTGCTGCGCCCCGGCGACCGCGCCCACGTGGACGCGCGCGGAAACCTGATCGTGCGGGTCGGAGGGTAGGGTCCATGCAGTCGCGGTCGCGTGTGACGAGCACGCGGCCGAGCGAGGCGGCGAAGCCCAACGGCGTTTCGGCGGAAGTTCGTTGGCGGCCGGCGTCGCGCCTGGTAGGCACGTAGAACCCGAGCGACCGCATCACCGCTGCCGCGTCGATCTCCACGTCTTCGTCGAGGTAGTACTCGCCTCTCGCACAGCACCCGCGGCCGGCTCGGCTGACACGATCGCGCCATGGCGCATCGCTGCGGGCTGCGCCGGCGGGCAGGCCGTCTCACTGGATCGGCGGCTGGTTGAGCAGCAGCCAGTAGTAGCCGACCTGGCGCACGGCCTCGGCGAACTGCTCGAAGTCCACCGGCTTGACGATGTAGCTGTTGATGCCGAGCTCGTAGGTCTCGATGATGTCCCGCTCTTCTTTCGAAGAGGTCATCACCACCACCGGATAGGTGCGCGTGCGCTCGTCCGCCCGCATCTGGCGCAGCACGTCGACGCCGTCGACTTTGGGCAGCTTGAGGTCGAGCAGCACAACCCGCGGCGCCTTCTGCACATCGCGCATGGCGAAGGCGCCGCGGCCGAAGATGAAGTCGAGCGCCTCCGCGCCGTCGCGCACGACCTGGATGTGGTTGGCGAGGTGGTGCTTGCGCAGCACGCGCAGGGTCAGCTCCTCGTCGTCGGGATTGTCTTCCACCAGCAGGATCTCAACCTCATGCTCAAGCATCCGCCGCTCCCAGGGTGAAGAAGAAGGCCGCCCCTTGCTCCGGCTGCGCCTCGGCCCAGACCGTGCCGCCGTGCCGCTGCACGATGCGCTGCACCGTTGCCAGGCCGACGCCCGTGCCCTCGTACTCGCGGGCCGCGTGCAGCCGCTGGAAGACGCCGAACAGCTTGTCGGCGTAGCGCGGATCGAAGCCCACGCCGTTGTCGCGCACGAAGTACACGGTTCGCTCCGTTCCGCCGGCCGTCGGCTCCGCCCGCGCGCCCACGCGAATCACGGCAGGGTCGCGCGGGCGTGTGAACTTGAGCGCGTTGGCAAGCAGGTTGACGTACACCTGGAGCAGCAGCGCCGGATCGGCCCGGCAGTCGGGCAACTCGTCGATCGTGACCGCTACGTGGCGACCCCGGTGCTCCGCCTCCAGCGTCTCCAGCGCCTGCCGGGCGATCGCGGCCGGCGAGACGCCGCGCAGGCCGAGCGGCTGCCGCCCCAGGCGTGAAAAGGCGAGCAGATCGTCGATCAGCTGGCCCATGCGGCGGGCGCCGTCCTGCACGCGCTGCAGGTGGCGCCGCGCTTCATCCGATAGAGCATCGGCGTGGTCTTCGAGTAACACCTGCGCGAAGCCGTTGACGCTGCGCAGCGGCGCCCGCAGGTCGTGCGAGACGGAGTAGGTGAACGCCTCCAGTTCGCGGTTGACCGCCTCGAGCTGCGCCGTGCGCTCCGCGACGCGCCGTTCCAGTTCGACGTTGAGCCGGCGGATCTCTTCCTCGGTCCGCAGGCGGTCGGTGATGTCCTGCGCCGAGACGACGATCGCGGCGCGGCCGCCGAAGCGAATGCTGTGCGAGGTGATCTCGACGTCGATCAGCCGCCCGTCTTTGCGCCGGTGGCGCCAGTGGCCCGACTTCTGTAGCCCTGGCCGCTGCGACGCCATGTGCCGGCGCAGCGCGGTCACGTCCTCCCGCGGGCGGATGTCGCTGATGCGCAGGTGCAGGAACTCCTCGCGGCTGTAGCCATAGTGCTCGACTGCCGCGTCGTTCACCTCGAGAAAGGCGAGCGTTTTGAGGTCGTAGATCCACATCGGGTGCGGGTGATTGATGAAGAGATAGCGGAACTCCGCCTCGCTTGCGCGGCGCAGCGCCGCGGCCGCGTCTTCGGCGAGAGCCACATCGTGCGGTTCGATAGTCGAGCCTGGAGCGTCCGCGCTGCTCATCGTTCCCCCATCGACCGCCGCCGGCAGCACGGCTCGATTGCCCGCCGTGCCCGCCGCGCCGTGGAGGGAGTATATCGCTGACACGGAACTGCTGCACCGGCCGAACCGTGACCGCGGGCCGTGCTCAGGCGAAGTCGCGCGGCCAGCGGAAGGTTCGGGGCTGCTGGCGGCGCACGCGCCGCGCCGCTGTCTCCTCAATCAGCTCGATCGGTTCGCCGGTGCGCAGCAGGCCGGGCTGCAGCACGCGGGCGTAGACGCGGCTTTCGCCGGGGTGGTCGTCCTGGCTCATGCGATTGGGATTGCCGTCGCGGAACCAGCGCGCGTTCTTCCAGCAGGGTGTGGTGTAGCTCGTGATTTCGATCAGCGCCTCGGCGCCCAGCCGCAGGCGCACACCGGGCACCACGCGTCGCCAGTCGAGGCCTTCCGTGGTGATGTTCTCGCCGGTGCAGCCGGGCGCGATTGGATGGCCCTCCGCCCGCAGCGTCGCGAGCTGCTCGACGGCGAACAGGCAAAGGGCGCGCTGCAGCCCGCCGTGGATGCGGCGGTCGGCCTGGCGGTCGCCCTCCATGCCGCCGGCATCGACGTGCGCCTCGGTCACGGGATGTTTCGGCACGCCCCCGCGCGAGACGTTGAGCTGGAAGATGCGCCCGTCTGCCGTCACTGTCCCAGCTCCTCGCAGCGATCGTCCCGCCGCCATGGTAACGCCACGGACGCGGCGGCGTTAGAGAGATTGACGCTTGTGCCGCGGTCGTGCAGGCTTGCAGCGAAATGGTCGCGCCCCGGTTGTCGCACTTCGCTTCCGCCACGGGAACTTCTGGTGAAGGCAGGCCCACAGCCTCAGCGGAAGGAGCGCCGGCGATGACGGCAATGGAACCCCTGACCGCCGACGAGCGCACGCACAGCCTGCGTGGCCAGCACCGCGATTGGCAGCGCGAGGGCTACGACGGCCACAACCGCCATAGCGGCCTCACACCGATGAGCACGCTGCGCGGCCGCCGCCTGCGTCGCCGCGCGCGCCGCACGCTCGCCTGGCTGGCGCTCGCCTGGGATCCGGCACGGGCGACGATGAGCGGCCCGCGGCTCTCTTCGTCCCCGCGCGCGGTGTGAAACGGCTGAACCGGCTGAAACGGATGAAACGGCGCGCGAGCCGCCGGCCGTGCAAATTCCGCCCGGTCCTCGTCGCCACCACTTCTCGTGATCGTACACGGAGGCTCCGGCATGCAGTTCGGCGTGATCGCGTTGCCGCATACGGCGGGCGAGGCCGTTGAGGACGCGAAGCGGGCCGAAGCAGCCGGCTTCCACTGGCTGGGCGTGGCCGACAGCCAGTCGGTCTTCCGCGAGCTGTACGGCACGGCCGCGCTCTGCGCCGCGGCCACGAGCCGCATCCGCATCGGTCCGGCGGTCACCAACCCGATCACGCGCCATCCTGCGGTGACCGCTTCGGCCGTCGCCACCCTTGACGAGATCAGCGGCGGACGCGCCTTCTGCGGCATCGGCACCGGCGACAGCGCCGTGCTGAACCTGGGGGAGCGGCCGGTGTCGCTAACCCGCCTGCGCGAATACCTGCAGACGGTACGCGCGTTGCTGCGCCGGCAGGATACGGAGTACCGGGGCAAAGGTGTGCACCTCGGCTGGCCGCAACGGGCGGTGCCGCTGTACCTCGCCGCGGAAGGACCGCGCACGCTGGAGCTGGCGGGTGAAGTCGCCGACGGTGTGATCATCGGCGTGGGCCTGCAGCCGGCATTGCTGCGCGAGGCGCTGGCGCACCTGGCCGCCGGCGCGGCGCGGGCGGGGCGCCGGCTGGCGGACCTCGACCTCTGGGCCTTCGCGCGCGTGAACATCACCGACGACGTAGAGGCGGGCATCGACGCGATCCGCATGGAGCTGGCCTCCTGCGCCCACCACGTCTTCCGCTTCACGCTCGAAGGCAAGCAGGTGCCGGCCGAGCTGGCGGAGGCGATCCTGCGCGTGCAGCGCGGCTACCAGCCGGCGCAGCACGAACAGGCGGCCGGCGCCAACGCCGAGCTGATGCAAGATCCGGTGTTGCTGCGCTACCTGGCGGAGCGCTTCGCCGTGGTCGGCCCAGCGGAGGCGTGCGTGGCAAAGTTGCGGGCCGTAGCCGAGGCCGGCGTGCCAAACGTGCTCTTCACCGGCTTCGTGCGCGACCGCGCCGCCTTGCTGCGCACACTCGGCGAGGCCGTGCTGCCGCCGCTGGCCCCCTATCCCCCGTCCCCTTTCCCCCAATACTAGGGGAAAGGGGCGATCGGGCGTCGGGAGATCCCGAAGGGCGTCGGGTTACCCGGCGGGCGCTTGGCCGGGCTTTATCAACCCGTCCGGCTCCGCGGGTCAAAAATGGGAGCGTCTACCATGCTCATGGATTGGGAGCGGCTGAATACGGTTCATCCTTGCCCCGGGTACGCTGTCGGCAGACGCCACGATCCGATTACGGAGGCTCACGGTGAGTGAAACCCCTGTACGACTCGACGTCGCCGGCGGCGTCGGCACGATTACGCTGGACTCGCCAGCGAACCGCAACGCGCTCTCGCGGGTGCTGGTGGAGGGCCTGCGCGAACAGCTCGACGCCGCGCTGGCCGATGCGCGCGTGCGCGTGATCGTGCTCACCGGCACGGGCAACACCTTCTGCGCCGGCGCCGACCTGAAGGAGCAGCGCGAGGCGAACGCCGCCGGCGACAGCGCGGCGATGGTGGCCAGCGCCCAGCGGCTGATCGGCATCTTCAAGTCGATCTGGTTCTCGCCCAAGCCAGTGGTGGGGCGGATCAACGGCCACGCGCGGGCGGGCGGCATCGGCCTGGTCTGCGCCTGCGACATCACGGTGGCCAGCGAGGCGGCGACCTTCGGCTTCAGCGAGGTGCGGCTGGGGCTTGTTCCGGCGGTCATCTCCGTGCTGGCGCTGCGCAAGATCGGCCTGACCAGGGGCATGGAGTACGTGCTCACCGGGGAAAACATTCCCGCGGCTGAAGCGGTGCGCCTGGGCATGCTCAACGCCGTGACCAGCGCCGATCTGCTGGATGCGGCGGTCGAGCGCTACACCGGCATGCTGCTGCAGGGCGGGCCGCAGGCGCTCGCGCTCTGCAAGCAACTGGTGCGCGACGTGCCCGCGCTCTCGCTGGATGCGGGCTTTGAGCTGGCGGCGGAGCTAAACCCGCGCATGTTCGCCAGCCCCGAGGCGCTTGAAGGAATGACCGCCTTCGCCGAGAAGCGCCCGCCGCGCTGGACCGAGCTGCCCTGAGCAAGCGCCGGCGAACCGCGCCGCTTCAGGTCTTCGCCATCCACTGCACGATCTGTGTGGCGATCTCCTCGCCCTTATCTTCTTGCAGGAAGTGGCCGGCGCCCTGGATTACCAGCGGTGGCGCGACGTGCTTGAAGATGGCGCGCAGGTGTGGCTCCCAGTGGCCGGTGATCGGGTCGCCGTCGGCCCAGGGCAGCAGCACGGGCAGTTCGAGCGTCTTCAGGCTTTCGATCGCCACGCGGTTGTCGTAGGCGCCGGGGTGGTCCGGCCGTGTGGGCACCAGGCGAGGAAAGACGAGGGCGCCGGTCTGGTAGGCGGCGCTCGGAAACGGTGCGCCGTAGGCTGCGGCCTCGGCGTCGGAAAGCTGGCGGGAGCGCACGGCGCGGCGCAGCATCGCCGGCACGTCCAGCTCGCGCTGCTGCTGGGCGAAGCGGCGCCAGCGCAGGAACGGCTCGCCGGAATCGCCGCCGTCGGGGATGCCCGTATTCATCGCCACCAGCCGCGCGAACCGCTGCGGCTGCTGCGCCAAAAGCCGCAGGCCGAGCAGCCCGCCCCAGTCCTGGCAGACGAGCGTGATGCGTTGCAGGTCCAGCGCCTCCACGAACTGCCGCAGCCAGCGCACGTGCGCTTTGTACGAGTAGGCGTAGTCGGCCACCGGCTTGTCGGAGCGGCCGAAGCCGACCAGGTCGGGCGCGATCACGCGGCCGGCACTGGCGAGCGTGGGAAGCATGCGCCGGTAGAGGAAACTCCAGGTCGGCTCGCCGTGCAGGCAGAGGATCGGATCGCCGGCGCCCGTCTCGACGTAGGCCATGCGCAGCCCCTCGATCTCAACGTAGCGCGGCTCATAGGGAAAGTCGGGCAGGGCGGCGAAGCGCTCCTCCGGCGTGCGCAGAACTGAGCCCTCCGGCCAGCTCGTCTGCACGCGGGCGAAGCTGGCCACCTGCGCCACGTCCTCCGGCCGGATGCTGCCGCTGATTGCGGCAATCCAAAGCGAAAAGTCGAGCAGATCGGCCGTGATCTCGTGCTCGGGCGGGCGCGGCTCGAAGCGGTCCCAGTGGCCCAGCACCGTGGCCATCGAGGGGCGGCCGCGGCCCAGGTCGGCCAGCTCCAACGCGTACAGGTGGTCATGCGCCGAGCGCCAGTAGACGCGGCCGGCGCGAATGCCCGCCGCCCGCTCGATTGCCTCGGCTACATCGGGCCGCACGTCCAGCTCCTGCTCCCAGAGCAGGGGGTCGGGGCGCAGGAAGGAAAGCTCTTCCGCGGCCGGCTGGCTGAAGTTCACGGCCTCGCTCCCAGCCGCCGATCCAGGAACTCGACGATGCGGCCGGCGATCTCCGGCCCGGCGTCGTCCTGCATGAAGTGGTCGGCGTTCTCGATCGCCTGCGGCCCCTCGGCGTTGGGCAGCAGCTCTTTGAGCCGGTTGGCGTAGCGCTCGCCGAAGACGCTGTCCTGCCGGCCCCAAAGCAGCAGCGTTGGCACGTCGCGCAGCTCCGGCAGGCGGCGCTCGATCGCGGCCATGTCGGCGTAGCCGCGGTCGCCCTCGCGCAACGGAATCGTGCGCGGCCAGGTGAGCACCACGGCGTCCGACTCCGGCTCGTCGAAGACGTGATGATAGGCGCGGGCCTCAAGCCCGCTCATGCCGCGCTTCGAGATCGCGGAGGGGCCGTGCTGCGAGAGCAGCTTTTCACGCTTCATGAAAAGCTGCCCGATCAGCGGCGCGTGCCAGGTGGTCCACGGCCGCGGCGACTGGTGAAAGCGGCCGACATAGCCGTTGAACAGCCAGGTGGACATCAGCACCAGCCCGCCCAGCCGCTCGACCCGTTGCAGCGCCGCGCCCACGCCTTGCGGCCCGCCCCAGTCCTGCCCGACGATCACGAAGCCGCGCAGCGCGAGTTGGTCGATCAGCGAGACGAGGTCGGCGATGTGGTGCGCCAGCGTGAGTTGCGCGTCGATGCGCGGATGGTCGGAGTAGCCGGCGCCGATCCAATCCGGCGCGATCGCCCGGTAGCCCGCCGCCGTGAGCGGGCCGATGAAGTCGCGGTAGAGAAAGCCCCAGGTGGGGTTGCCGGAGAGCAGCAGGACCGGCCGGCCGTCCCGGTCGCCCTCGTCGATATACGCCATCGTGCGGCCGTTGACAGCGAGCGCCTGCTGTTCCCAGGGAAAGAGCGGCGCGAGCCAGTCGGGCTTCGCTCGGAGCATCGTTCGCCTCGCTGAGCGGCCGGCCCGGCTACGGCCCGGCGCACCGGCGGTATCATAGCGGAAACGGCCCGCGGAGCGAGACGGCCATGCGTGACCTCGTCAATGACCTCGTCGCCGAGCAGGCGGTGCTGGATGCGATCGTCGCCGGCCTCTCCACCGAGCGCTGGGAGACGCCGAGTCCGGCCGAGGGCTGGCTGCTGCGCGACTGCGTGGCGCACCTGGCCGAGTTCGACGAGAGCGCCGCGCGGGTGATCGAGACGCGCGAGTTCGCGGTGCGCGCCGGCGCCCGCCGCGACGACGCACTGAGCGCGGGCCAGGCGGAGATGCGCGGCTGGAGCACGGCGCAGTTGCTCGCCTACTGGCGCGATGCTCGCGAGAAGCTGGCCGCGGCGCTGCTGCCGCTCGACCCCAAGGAGCGGCTGCCCTGGGCTGGACCGGCGATGAGCGCCCGCAGCTTCGCCACGGCGCGGCTGATGGAGGCCTGGTCGCACGGACTCGACATCCACGACGCCGCAGGCGTGGCGCCGGTGGACACCGACCGGCTGAAGCACGTCGCGCACCTCGGCTACGTGACGCGGGAGTTCGCCTACCGCACCCGCGGCCTTGAGCCGCCGTCCACGCCGCTCTACCTGGAGCTGACCGCCCCGTCCGGCGCCGCCTGGACGTGGGGACGGGCGGACGCGCGCGACCGCGTCTCCGGCCCCGCCGGCGATTTTTGCCGCGTCGTCACCCAGCGGCTGCACTGGCGCGACGCGGACCTCAAGACGGAGGGCGAAGCGGCTGCCGAGTTCCTGCGCGTGGCCCAGGCCTTTGCCGGCCCGCCCGGCCGCGGCCGCCCGCCGAAAAAGCGGATCGGAGACGCAACATAGCCACCGTGCGGCCGCTGCATCGGTCCGCGCCAAACAGCAAGATTCCGTCGTTTCTCCCTCCTTCGGGCTATCCCATCCCGCGGCAGCCCGTGCTGTTGTGCATCCGCGGCGGGCGCACGCTCGTATCGGGCATGAGCGCAGGCCGCGCTGGAGGGAGATGTGCCCAGCTTCCGGTACCTGATTCTCGGCGGCGGCATGGTCGCCGGCTACGCGGCGCAGGCGATGGCCGAGCGCGGCCTTGCGGCGGGCGACCTGGCGATCGTCTCTGCCGATTCGGCGCTGCCCTACGAGCGCCCGCCGCTCTCCAAGGGCTTTCTTGCCGGCAAGGACACGGAGGCGAGCGTCTTCATCAGCGACGCCGCCTTCTATCGCGAGCACGGCATCGAGCTGCGGATCGGGGCCACGGTGATCGGCATCGACCTCGGCGCGAAGCGGCTGCACACGAGCGGCGGCGAGGCGATCGGCTTCGAGTCGCTGCTGATCGCCACCGGCGCCCAGCCTCGCACGTTCAACGTGCCGGGTGCAGAGCAGGCGAACATCCACTATCTGCGCTCGCTCGACGATTCTCGGAGCATCAAGGCACGTATTCCGGCTGTCCGCCAGGCGCTGGTGATCGGCGGCGGCTTCATCGGCATGGAAGTGGCCGCGGTGCTCGCGCAGCAGGGCGTGGCGACCACCCTCGCCTTTCCCGAGCAGCGCGTCTGGGCGCGCTTCTTCACGCCCGAGATGTCGGCCTTCTTCCAGCGGTATTACCGGGAGCGCGGCGTCACACTGGCCGCCGGCGAACGCGTCACGGCCTTTGAGCCTGGCCAGGGCGAGCGCCAGGCAGTCGCGATCACCGCGAGCGGCCGCCGCCTGCCCGCGGACCTGGTGGTGGCGGGGATCGGCGTGCGCCCAGTCACCGGGCTGTTCGAACAGAGCGGCCTCGTCCTCGACAACGGCATCGTCGTCAACGAATATCTTGAGACGAACGTGCCCGGCGTCTACGCCGCCGGCGACGTGGCCCACTACCGCGATGTGCTCTTCGAGAAGACGCGGCGCGTCGAGCACTGGGACAACGCCGTCGAGCAGGGTAAGCATGCAGCGCGCCTCTTGCTGGGCGAGCGCGTGCCCTTTGTGCACGTTCCCTACTTCTTCTCCGACGATTTCGACCTCTCCTACGAGCTGTGGGGCGACACGGCGGACGCCGAGCGGGTCGTGTATCGCGGCGATGTGACCACGAGCAGCTTCAGCGCCTGGTGGCTGGCGGGAACGCGGCTGCTCGCCGCCTTCGCGATGAACCGCCCCGACGACGAGCGCGACGCGGCGCAGCGCTGGATCGCCGATCGCACGCCGGTCGATGCCGGCCGGGTGCAGAACGATCAGCGCCCGCTGGAGGAACCATAGCGGCGCCGGACAACGTGGCCGGAAGCCGGCGTGGTGCGGCACGGGCAGAAGTGTAGAACTTTGCCGCTCGCGCGGTGGGCATAGGCCCGTTCGCTGGTCGTCTCGCCAGCGGCGGTACACGAATTCGGCGGGACTCGTTGAAGCGCACGCAGGAGGAACGTCGTGGCCGGTGAGGACAACCTGCAGCTGATGAAGACACTGGATGACTCGTGGAACGCGCAGGACTGGGAGCTGTTCAAAAAGCGCCATGCCGCGAACACTGCCGTCTACTGGCCTGGACAGCCAGACCCGACGCGCGGCCGCGAAGCGCACCAACAGGAATCGGAGGCGTTCTTCAAGTCGATCGAGAACAGCCTGGAAAACAACCCGTACAAAGTGATGTTCGCCTCGGGCGACTGGACCTGCACGATCGCGAAGTGGAAGGGGCGCATGATCGGGCCGCTGACCGGCCCAGACGGCAAAGTCCATCAACCGACGGGCAAGAGCTTCGAGCTGGAGTTCTGCACCGTCGCCCGCTGGAAGGACGGGGAGATCGTGGAGGAGAACCTGTTCTACGACCAGGTCGGCTTCCTCAAGCAGATCGGCGTGATGTAGCGAGTCCGCTTCTCGTGACAGACGCGCAGGAGGCCGGCCGGCATGGCGGCAGCACCCGCGCCGATCACCCGCCTGTTCGACGGCATCGCCACTCCCGCCGCCGGAAGGCATACGCTCGATCGGCCGCACACCTTCGCGTTCTTCTCTGTGCCACACCTGGTGGTGGGCCGGATGCGCGGACGCTTCCACACGCTGAACGGGACGATCACGATCGCGGACGATCCGCGGGCCTCGACGGTCGGGGTGCAAATCGAGACGGCGAGCGTCAGCACGCAGAACGAGACGCGGGACGAGGATCTGCGCAGCAGTCGCTTTCTCGACGTGGCGGCATTTCCGCGCATGACCTATCGCGGCGGCGGCTGGACGGCGGCGGGCGAGCCCACGCTGCGCGATGTTACGCGGCCGGTCGCACTGGAGGGCGGCTTCATCGGCGCGATCCTCGATCCGTCAGAGCGCGCGCGACTCGCCTTCCAGGCGAGCGCCGCCTTCAGCCGCAAGGAGTTCGGGTTGACGGCGGAGCTGGAGCGGGAGTCCGGCGGCTTCCTGTTGGGACGCGACATCAGCGTCGAGATCCATGCCGAGGCGATCCGCTCCGACGAAGAGCGGCCCTGATCTGTTGAGCGCCCGGCTGACGGCACAGAGGCGGTGTGCGCCGATCAGATCACTCGAAACGGGCATTGCCACGTACGGCAGCGCCGCCTACCGTCGTGCCTGACGGAGGAAGAGACGATGAAGGACCTTGGACTGCTGGCGCTGCGGCTGACGACGGGCGGGCTGCTGATGGGGCACGGCTCCCAGAAGTTGTTCGGCAAGTTCAACGGACCGGGCCTGGAAGGCACGGGCGGCTGGCTGGAGTCGCTGGGCATGAAGCCCGGCCAGCGCTGGGCGCTGCTGGCCGGCGGCAGCGAATTCGGCGGCGGGCTGCTTACCGCGCTCGGCCTGCTCAGCCCGATCGGCCCGATCACGACGATCGCGCCGATGGCGATGGCGACGGGCACCGTGCACCGGGGCAAGCCAATCTGGGTGACCGAAGGCGGCGCCGAGCTGCCCGTCAGCAACATGGCCGCGGCCGCGGCGCTGGCTCTCACCGGCCCTGGCAAGCTCTCGCTCGACGGTCTGCTCGGCATCCGCGTACCGAAGGCGCTGACGTTGCTGGCGCTCCTGGGCACGGCGGCGGGTATCGGCTACGGCATGAAGCTGCACATGGACGCGCAGCAGGCGCGCGAGGAGCAGGCGGAGGGTTTTGAAGCCGAGCCAGGCGGCGAAGCCGGCGCGCAGCAGGACTCGCCCCAGCCGGAAACGGCCCGCACGCACGAAGGACTCGACGCCACGCTGGCCGAATCTTCCCAGCGCTCGCCGGGCTGAGAGGCACGGGCTGCAGGTTCCCGCACACAGCTTTCAGAGTTTGATGTTGCTCAACGGCAGAAATAGGCGGTGCGCATCGTCTGGGAAGCGTGCGAAGCCGAAGTGCTCGTAGAATCCGGCGGCGCGTTCATGCAGGGCGTCCACAATAAGCGCCAGCGCTGCCACGGGATTGTTGAGCACGCGCTCGATCGCGTCGGTGAGCAAGAGATCCCCAAGACGTTGCCCGCGGACGCCTGTATCAATGGCCAGCCTGCCCAGCAACGCCGCCGGTAGGTCCGGATAGCGTGGCAGACGGCGCCGCGCCACTTCCGGAAATACACTCGGGTCGATGCGGTTCATGCTCAGCGTGTAGTAGCCGATCACGTCGAGGTTCTCGACCGCGCGCAGCACATGGCAACTGGCGGCACGGCGGCGCACATCTTGGCCCGCCTGCTCGCGCAGGTAGCGATCCAGTTCCTCCTCACCGCTATTGAAGCGCTCGCGTCTATGGCGCCCGTGCAACGGCTCGATTACCAGAGACATCGCGCGCCGGCCGCCTACTGGGTGGGCAGGCGGCGCTGGCGGCGCAGGGAGCGCGCGAGCCGCGGCGCCGGCGGCGGCGGGTTCAGCAGCGCCTCGACGAACGCCTCGGCATCGCGTGCGGAAAGTGCAATAAGGCTATGGTGGCGAACGGTCTGTTCGGCGGCGCGGCGGGCGCTGTCCAGCACGAAGGCGGTCAACGTCTGGCCGCTCAATTCGGCAGCGCGTTCCAGCAACGCCTTCTGCTCCTCATCGAGCCGCATGTCAAGCCGCCCACGTTGCGAACGCGATGCGGCGCGTAGCGTTGGCATGGTTATCTCCCTCCATTAAAGATCGTACGGCATATTGCCGTACAACACGAGCGGTCGATCTTTGACAGCGGCTCACCTGCGCCCGCAGCATCTGCTAGACGCTGAACAAACGCTGCGAGGGCAAAGGATGGGTATCGGGCCGCTGGACGGCGTGCGGGTGATCGAGCTGGCGAACTACGTGGCGGCGCCGGCTGGCTCGGCATTGATGGCCGACATGGGCGCCGACGTGGTCAAGATCGAGCCGCCCGCGGGCGACGGCTGGCGCGGTCGCCCCGCCTTCGCCGGCAAGCCGGAAGACCTCGACGTCGCCGGGGCGCCGCTCTCGCCGCAGTTCAACCACGACAACCGCGGCAAGCGCTCGATCGTGCTGGACATTACGAATGCGGCCGGCGCGGAGATGGCCCGCCTGCTGATCGACCGTGCCGACGTCTTTCTCACCAACCTGCTGCCGCGACGCCGCGCCAGGCTCGGCTTCGAGCCGGCTGGCCTGCTCGCCCGCAACCCCCGCCTGATCTACGTGGGCGTCACCGGCTACGGGCCGGACGGCCCCGACGCCGACCGCCCCGGCTTCGATTACTCCGCCTTCTGGGCCAGCAGCGGCATCATGAGCCGGCTGGTGCCGCCGGGGCAGAATCCGCCGCTCTCGCGTCCGGCCCTAGGCGACCACACTACCGGCCTCACCAACCTCACGGCCACGCTCGCTGCCCTGCGCCTGCGCGACCAGACCGGCGAGGGCCAGGTCTGTGAGCTGTCGCTGTTCAGCGTCAGCCACTGGGTGAACGGCGCCGACCTGGTCACCGCCGCCTCCACGGGTAACGAGCCGCCGCTGCACGAGCGCGAGCAGCCGCTCAACCCGCTCTGGAACACGTATCGCTGCGCCGATGGCGCCTGGCTGCTGCTGACGATGATCCAGCCCGATGCCTACTGGCAGCGCTTCTGCCGCGCCCTGGGCCGTGAAGACTGGCTGGACTGCGAAGTGTGGTCCAGCACGGTCGGCCGCGCGACGGATTCGCGTACGCTGACCGCCGCGATCAGCGAGGAGATCGCGCGGCGCACCCGCGCCGATTGGTCCCGGCGGCTTGACGCCGAAGCGATCATCTATGCGCCGGTCTCGACCGTGCGCGAAGCGGTGGCGCGCGAGCAGACGGCGGCGCAGGCCACGCTGCACACGGTGCACACGCCGGCTGGGCCGCTGCCCGTGGTGCGGGCGCCCTTCCAGATCGCCGGCGCGGAGATTCGCCCGCGCGGTTCGGCGCCGGAGCTGGGGCAGCACACGGAAGCGGTCTTGCTGGAGGCTGGGCTGAGCTGGGAGCAGATCGGCGCGTTGCGTGGGCGCCGCGTCCTCGGCTGAGCCGGGGAATCGCCGGGCGCCTCGGCGGCTGTTACCCGATCGTATCCGAATCCAGAGGAACAGCGGCGGCCATCGCACGATCTCCATTGTGACAGGACTTTGCAACGACGGTCGAGGCCGTCGGCGTCCTGTGAGTTCCGGAGGCACTGGGTGAAACCGTGGCTGCGTGAGTGTTCCTATTTTGTGCTGGCGGCCGGCATCTGGCTGCTGAGCATGGCGCTGCCGCCGTCGGCCGTGGTGCAGGCGGCGGGCGTTCACGCCGGCGTCGGCGGGCCGGCGGCGACCGTACCTCTCCCGAACACAGCGGCCGCCGGGGCCGCCCTGCTCTGAAGGCGGCGCGGCACGCCATGGACACCCTCCCCATGACGCGCCACCGCGACGGCTCGCTCAGCGTGCGCTGGCAGGCGCCGAAGCATGGCGGTAGCGACGATCCGGCGCGCACCGCCTTCGAAGAGCCGTAGCCGTCGGCGCCCGGGCGGCTCAGGGATAGTAGCCCAGGTAGTACCACTCACCGCCGATGTAATTTTTGGCGGCGGTGAGCGTGTCGGCCGAGGACTCGACGCTCCAGTCGCAGCAACCCTCCGCGGCCGTCAGGTTGTCGTTCATCCAGATAATGGCCCTGATGCGGGGGAAGGTGAACGGCACCTCGCAGCAGAGGGCGCTGGCGATCCACCGCGCCTTGCTGTAGTTCTGCGCGGCCTGCTCGGGCGTGGCCTCGCCGCTGGAGGTCTCCGCGATCATGATCGGCTTGCTCGTCATGGCCGTGAGCTGGTTATAGGCGTAGCCGAACAGCGTGGTGAAGCTCTGCCAGCTGTTCGCCGTGTTGTTGTAGCCGTCCAGCGCCACCCAGTCCACGTAGCCGTCGCCAGGGTAGTAGGGTCGGCCATCCGTGGCGAGCGAGACCTGGTACCAGATGTTGGGCGCCCAGACCCACTGCACGTTTGTGGCGCCGTTTTGCACGAACAGGTCATGGATGTGCCGCCAGGCGGCGATGTAGGCGCCGGAGTTGCCGCTCCACTGCGGATACCACGTCCCGTTCATCTCATGGGCGAAGCGCAGCAAGATCGGCTTGCCGTAGGCGGCGAGCTGCTGCGCCCACGTGCGCAGGTAGCCGTCCTGGCTGCCGCCGGCGATGGCCGCGAGGCTGTAGGAGGACTGGTCGCCGCCGTTCCAGTTGACCGGCACCCAGGTGACCATCGGCACGCTGCCGTGGGCGTCGAGGTTCTGCAGATAGAAGGCGGGGATGCTGTTGTTGGCCGAGCCGAAGTCGCGCCAGAAGTTGACGATCGCGGCGTGCTTGCCCGCGTCCGCTTCGTAGCGGTCGAGCGCCGCCAGCGCGTCGGGCACGTTGCTGATCGAGACGCCGAAGTAGACGCCGGTGGCCGCGCCGACGGAACGCGTGCGGCCGGCAAAGGCCAACACCGCCAGCGCCAGAAGGCTGAGCGCCAGGAGCCGGGTCGGGCGTCGCAGGGCGGGGCCAACGATGTGCTGCGCTTCCATGCACCACCTTTTGGCTGGTTCTGAGCCGGATCGGCTGCCACGTCTATCACGAGAGAGCAGTCCGCATATAACAATTCCCTCGAAGACCGGCGGAAGTGTATCGCACCGATCTTGCAGAATGCAGCCGAGTGCACGGCGGTTGCGCTGCGCTCAGCGGCCACCTGCGGTGGATTGCCGGACGCCGCGCCGCTCAATCGCCGAATTGCTGGATTCTGACGCTGCCAGGAGCGTGCAGCGTCCAAGTGTCTCGCGCGGAGCGGGCAGCGATGCTCGGCGCCGGCTTCACCATGCGAGGCGCAAGCAGGCCGCGGGCTCAAGTCGCGAAGCCCCCGCGGCAGGGCCGAGATCGTCCGCGACCGCCGGTAGTCGACCCCGAAGGAAGCGCGCACGACGCCGGCTGCGGCGCCGCACGCGGCCAAGCCGTTTGCTCAGCCACCCACGGCGCGGGCAGCAGCCTGGGCAGCGGAAGCGAGCTGTGTTGCCGGGGCGCCGGCATCCGCCTCGCCCAGGCGGGCCAAGCGCGCCTCGCTGGCGGGCACGCGGCGTGCGCACTCGGCGCACTCGAAGGCCACGCGCAGCTCGTGGCCGCAAACCGCGGAGACGATCGCCGTGTCGTGCTCCAGATAGCGCACGCCCCAGCGCGCCAGCGCCCCCAGCGCCGGGCCGAGATCACGCCCTTTCGGCGTCAGCCGATACTCGGCGCGCGGCGGATGGTCACTATAAAAACTGCGCTCGACGATGCCCTCGGCTTCGAGCAGCTTCAGCCGCTCGGAGAGCACGCTGCGGGCGATCCCCTCCGGCGCGGCGGCCAGCTCGGCGAACTTCGTCTGCCCGCGCAGCAGGTCGCGGATGATCACCAGCGTCCACTGGTCGCCGACGATCTGCAGCGTGCCGGCGATGGCGCAGCGGGCGCGCTGGTCGAGCGCGGGTAGGCGGCGGCGCGTCGTGCGGCGCGGCTCGGCCGCTCCTGCTGTTTCAGCGCCACCGTCCAGAACGCTGGTCATCATCCTGCCCAAAGACTGCCAGCCGCCCTTACTTGACGCGGCTGGGTTAGTAGCATTATAAGACTCACTATAGGATAGTAAACAATCTCGGATGCCCGTCCGGCATCCGTGGGAGCGGCGGCGAGTCCATGACCAGCCTGCACACGCGGCCCGCCGTGGCCGGAAACCTGCGCCCGATCCTGCGCCGCGCCGTCGCGGGCGAGACGCCGTCCCGAGAGGAAGCATACGCCCTGGCGCGGGCGCAGGCCACGGATCTCGCCGCGCTCTTTGCCGCCGCTTCCGAGTTGCGCGAGCGCGGCTGGGGTCGCACCGTCACTTACTCGCGCAAGGTCTTCATCCCGCTCACCAACCTCTGCCGCGACCGCTGCCGCTACTGCACCTTCGCCCAGGCGCCGAACAGCCCCGCCGCGCGCACGCTGACGCCGGACGACGTGCTGCTGATCGCCCGCGCTGGCGCCGCGGCCGGCTGCAAGGAGGCGCTGTTCAGCCTGGGCGAGCGGCCGGAAGAGATCTACGAGCGCTCGCGCAATGAACTGCGCGCCCTGGGCTATGCCACGACTACTGAATACCTCGCCGCCATGTGCCGGCTCGTGTTCGAAGAGACGGGCCTCATGCCGCACGCCAACTGCGGCGTGCTGGACCCGTGCGAGCTGGAGCTGCTGCGTCCCTGGAACGTGAGCATGGGCCTGATGCTGGAAAACATCTCGGAACGGCTGCTCGGCCCCGGCCTGGCGCACGCCGGCTCGCCGGGCAAGGAGCCGGCGCTGCGCATCAAGACGATCGAGGACGCCGGCCGGCTCGGCATTCCCTTCACCACGGGCATCCTGATCGGCATCGGCGAGACGCTGGAGGAACGGATCGACTCGATCTTCGCCGTTCGCGACATGCAGGCGCGCAGCGGCAACGTGCAGGAAGTGATCGTGCAGAACTTCCGCGCCAAGGACGATACGCCGATGCGCAACGAGGGCGAGCCGACGGCGATCGAGATGGCGCGCACGATCGCGATCGCCCGCCTCGTGCTTGGGCCGGAGATGAGCGTGCAGGCGCCGCCGAACCTCTCGCCCGACGCCTACGGTTTCTACCTGCTGGCCGGTATCAACGACTGGGGCGGCATCTCGCCGGTGACGGCGGACCATATCAACCCCGAGGCGCCCTGGCCGAAGATCGAGGAGCTGCGCGAGGTCTCCGAAGAGGCGGGCTTCAGCCTGCGCGAGCGGCTGGCGATCTATCCGCGCTTCGGCCGGAACCCCGCGACCATCCGCGAGCCGTTCGCGAGCCGCGTGGCCGCGCTGACCGACGAGAGCGGCTACGTGCGGCCGGAGCTGCAGGGCAGCACGCTGGGGGCGCCAGCCGCGCGCCGCGGCCGGCCCGTGCGCCGCGAGGGCCCCGCACCGCTGATTCTCCGAGAGTTCCCCGCCGCCGGCGCGGCGCAGGAGGCGCAATCATGACCGATCTCACCAGCGTTCCCGTTCCCGGCCGGCAGCTTGACTGGCCGCTGCGCCTCTCGCCCGCCCGCGCGGAACACGGCGCTGCCGCGCGCCTGTTGCCGCTGCTCTCGCCCGATGTGGCGCACACGCTGGAACGCGCCCTCGGCGGCGAAGAGGTCTCGGTCGATGAGGGCGAGCGGCTGTTCGGCGTCACGGGCATCGACTACCAGGCGCTGGTGATCGCCGCCGACGAGCTGCGCGCCGCTGCCGTGGGCGAGACCGTGACCTACGTGCTCAACCGCAACATCAACTTCACCAACGTCTGCATCAAGCACTGCGGCTTCTGCGCCTTCAGCCGCGACCACCGCACCGAAGAAGGCTACTTCCTGCCCGCCTCGGAGATCGTGAGGCGGGCGCAGCAGGCGTGGGACCTGGGCGCGACCGAGGTCTGCGTGCAGGCGGGGCTGCCGCCGAAGATGGATGGCCGCCTCTACGTCGATCTCACGCTCGAACTGAAAAAGGCGCTGCCGGACCTGCACATCCACGGCTTCTCGCCGGAAGAAGTGCTCTATGGCTCGATCCGCTCGCGCGTCTCGATCCGCGAGTATCTGGGCTGGCTCAAAGAAGCCGGCGTCGGCTCGCTGCCGGGCACCTCGGCTGAGATCCTCGACCAGAAGGTGCGCGACCGCATCGCGCCCGGGCGGATCACGAAAGCGCAGTGGATCGAGGTGATCAGCGAGGCGCACCACGTCGGCATCCCCACGACGTCGACGATCATGTACGGCCACCTGGAGACGAACCGGCACCGCGCCGCGCACATCGCCACGCTGCGCGAGATTCAGCGGGAGACGGGCGGCTTCACCGAGTTCGTGCCGCTTTCGTTCGTGCACAGCGAGGCGCCGATGTACCAGAAGCAGCTCGTCGGCGGCCTGCGCCCCGGCCCCACCGGGCAGGACGTGATCAAGATGTACGCCGTTTCGCGCCTGATGCTGAACGGCTTCATCCCCAACATCCAGGTCTCGTGGGTGAAAGAAGGCACGCGGCTGGCGCAGATCGGCCTGACGGCGGGCGGCAACGACGTGGGCGGCACGCTGATCAACGAGAGCATCAGCACGGCGGCGGGCGCCGGTAACGGCCAGCTCGTGCGGCCGGCCGAGCTGCGCCGCATCGCCCGCGACCTGGGCCGGCTGCCGGCCGAGCGCAGCACGCTCTACGGCATCCGCCGCGTCTTCCACGCGGAGCCGGCGGAGCTGGAGCCGCTGGACGACCCGGCGCTGGACACGGCGCAGTTCGGCAGCTACGGCCAGCTCACCCACGGTGCCGCCTTCCGCTTCGTCGAGTTCTTCAGGGAACAAAACGAGCAGAAGGCGGCCGGCGCCGCACGGTAACGGCGCGCGGCGAGGTGGATTTCCGGTGCATCGGCTGAACCGGAGTTGCAGTGGGGACCCGGCAGACGAGCGGGTTGAGAATCCGCCACACGGCGTGCCGCTGGCGCCCTGCACACGGCATCTCCCAGCCCTCGCCAGTTCAGCGCACGATCACGAGGAAGGCGCCGGCGCCGGTGTGCAGCTCCGTGCCGCAGCGCAGCGGGCGGCAGCTGCCCTGCGGCGTTCCCGCGTCCGGCGGCAGCACCAGCCAGGCGCCGTCCTCCCGCGCCAGCACGGACGGCACCTGCGGCCGGCTGCCCTGGCGCCAGAGATCCGGCGTGCCGGCGCCGCGGAAGGCCAGGCTCTCGCCCGGGCACAGATCGAAGACCGCGCCGTCCCGCGCCACCAGCCGGCAACGAACCCGGCGCTGCACCGCGTAAATGCTCGGCGCGCTGTCGATCGACGTTCCGCAATACCAGCAGGCCAGGTCCCGCGGCTGCACCACACGGGCGCAGAAGCCGCAGCGCAGCTGGTACTCAACGCGGTCGGCCGACGCCAGGTCGTGAAAGGTAAGCCGCACCTCGGGCACGTCGATCGCGGCGCCGTCGCGCAGGGCAATGGGCGCCTGCTGCGGCGAGAGCGCCGTGCCGTCCACCAGGGTGGGGTTGCTGGCGCCCAGCTGCCGCACGGCGAAGATGCCGGCGGTGCAGGTCACGGCTGCCTGGTAGCGTGAGACCGTGCGCGCGGATAGGCGAACCGTCGCGTCTTCGGCGCGGCCGATGATCGCCGCCGCATCCTCGGCCAGCGGCGCCATGCGCATGCGCTCAGCATCGGCCCAGACCAGAGCAGCCCGCGTCATCGCATCCCCGATCGCATGTCACCGCACCGCAAGTGACTGGATGGCGGGAACCATGTCCCGCCGCCCGCGGAACCGGGCGACGCGCAGCAAGCGCGTGGCCATCATCGCAATCCGCACGAGGCTCTTGATCTCCATTTTGCCGGCGCCGTCTCCTTCCGCCACGGATATGGTTAGGGTGGCCATTGATGCACTGACCCAAGTATTCGCGCAGAACGGCGCGGGCTCGGTGAAGAAGCCGACCCGCGATCTGTGAAGCTGCCGACGCGGCGGACGCCTGGCTGGCCCCGCCGCATCAGACTTGGACGGCGCCGTTCATTTCGCCGCAGCGCAGCCGTCGGAGTGCACCGCGCACGGGCGCAACGGTTTTCCGCCGCAGCCTCTATCGGACGGACCGTGGGCGGACGATGATCCATAGAACAGGAATCTGGGAACAGGGAGAACGGCCGCTTGGCCGCAGCGGCGTGGCCGCGCGGATCGTGCCGCCTGGGCCGGCCGTGCGACGTAGACGGCGCCGGCGGCGAAAGCAGGAAGTATGCGGCTGAAGTTGCCCCTGATCGGATTAATCATTGCCGCAGCGCTCGTCGCCGGCGGCTCGGTCGTGGTGATTCGTGCGATGAGCGGCCAGTCGGGCACGGGCGACACCGCCCGGCTGGTGCCGGATGACGTGGCGCTGTACGCCACGGTGAACACCGACGCCAGCTCACGCCAGTGGCTGCAGCTCGCGGCGCTGATGCAACGACTCGGCCTCGACAAGCAGGCGCGCAGCGGCCGCAACGACGGCCTCACGCAGGCCGGCCTCGACTGGGACAAGGACGTGGCGCCGTATCTCGGCGGCGAGGCGACGCTGGCCATCACCAGTCTCGACGGCTCCCAGCCTGGCGGCCTGGCCGTGCTTTCGGTCACGGATGGCGATAAAGCCTGGCAGCACGCCACGAGCAAGCTGGATGAACTGGCCCAGGAGAGCGGTGCGCCGGGGAGCGACAGCAGCTACCGTGGTCTGACGATTCGCACCTATCCCGCCGCGGGCGCTGGCAGCCCGCTGGCCGTGACGCACCAGGGCCGCTACCTGATGCTCGCCAGCAGCACCGACCTGGCGCAAACCGTGCTCGACCTGAACGGCGGCAAGGGCAAGGCGCTTGCCAGCACGAAGGGATACCGGGACGCGCGCGCCGCCGTCTCCGCCGATCCGCTCGCCTTCGTCTACCTGAATCTCGCGCGGCTGGGCGATCTCGCCGCCTCGCTGGCGCCCGCGCAGGCCGGCAGCCAGTCCACTCAGGATCTGCTGCAGTCGGCCGGCCTGGACAAGGCCGCCGAGGCCTTCGCCTTCTCGTCCGAGAGCGACGGCGTGCGCTTCGAGTTCCAGACCGTCGACATCGACCCGGCGAAGAGTGCGGTGACGCTGCGCGCCGCGCCCGCCGACAGTCATCTCGCGCACCAGGCGCCGGCCGACGCCCTCTTCTTCTTCGCCGGTAACGATCTGTACGACAGTTACATTAAGGGCATCCGCCGGGCGCTGCAGCAGTACGGCAGCAGCCCCGATGCGGCCGGCAGCGTCGCCCAGTTCAACGACACTCTCAACCAGCTCTCGCAGCAGCTGGGCTTCGACGCGGAGAAGGACCTGCTGGCGCACCTCACCGGCGAGTACGGCTTTGCGCTGGGGGCGAGCGGCGCCTCGACGAACGGCCTCTGGGCGCTGGCCGGCGCGATTGCGGACGATCCGGCGGCGGTGCAGCAGGCGCTGGACAAGATCGCCGACTTCGCCGCGCAGCAGGGCACGCCCGCCACGACGATCAGCGTGGCCGGCGCGCGGCTGTACCAGATCGCCAACCCCGACAACCCGGACGAAAACGCGGCGGTCACGGTGGCGGGCGATGAGTTGCTCGCGGGTTTCGGCAACGGCGTCCTGCAAGGCGCATTGGCCCCGGCGCACGCGCTGGCCGACGACGCAGACTTCAGGGACGCGCTGACGCAACTGCCGAAGGATCGCGCCCTCACCTGGTACGTGAACGTGAAACGCATCGTCGCGCTGGCGCAGCAGGCGGCCGGCGGCGACGGCGGCGGCGACGTGCCCTGGCAGGCGCTCGGCAAGCTGCGCTACGCGGTCGGCTCCGTATCGCAGGCGAAGGACCACGCCGGCGGCGTACTGCTGATCCGACTTGGCCCGTAACGCACGCCTGCCCGGCGCCCGGCTAACGGCGGGGTCCGCCGACGCTCACAAGACCGCTCTCAGCCAGCACCCAGGCGCCGGTGCCCGGCTGGATGCTGCTCGTGCTGACGTAGCGCTGAGCCGCGGCGTCCCAGGCGAAGGCGCCGCCGTCGCCGCTGATCGCCGCTGGCGCGACGCCGTCCGGATCGCCGGCCAGCAGCCAGGCGCCCGCCGGCCCGCCGAGCTGCACCACGTCGTGCGTGGCGTCGGGCAAGGCCAGCGTGGTCTGCCGATCGAACGTGGCCCAGTAGCCGTGGCCGGGCAGCAGCGGATCGCCGGCGGCGACGCGTGTGTACGCCCCCTTATCGGCATCCCAGGCGAAGGCGTCCACCGGCAGCCGGCCGGTCGGCGGCATGGAGACGAGGTTCCAGCCCGGCTGATACGTGACCGTCAGCGCGGGTGGCGGCGTCACCATGACCACGATCGTCACCTTGAAGACGAAGGCGATCGCCGGGCAGATCGGCCCCGGACAGGGCGGGCCGCCGGTGGCGTCGATCGTCGTGCTGCCAGGAGCGGCCGCCGCGAAGAGCGCGGTGTCGCTGCTGGGGCCGGGCAGGGGCGAGAGCACGGCGGGGTCTGGACCGCTGAGGCTCAGCCCGCGCACGGCGCCGAAGCGCAGGGCGATCAGGTCGCCCACGCCGACGGTCAGCGTCGTGCCGGTGTCGCTGACCGCGAAGCTGTGCTCTTGCCCGGCGGCGGACGGCGTGGCCTGGGCGCGATGCGCGTGTGCGGCGGGCGTGCCGCCGCGGTTCGCGGGGGCGAACGCCGCCAGCAGTGCCAGCGCTGCTGCTGTCAGCACACCCGCCACGAGGCGGGCGCCCGCCAGCTTGCAAACCTTGTCGGCCATCGTCTTGCCTCCCTGCCGCTTCCTTATGCAGTGGACGCGGGCGCCGCGTGAGACGTTGCGCCGTGTTGCCCACTCAACGCGTGGGCAGCCGCTCAAACCCCCGAGGCCGTGAACCGATCCTGAGACAGGAGCGCCGCGCTGCGCAGCACAGCCGTGTCGCTTCGATCTCCGCCACGGCGCCGAGGTTGCCAGATAACCGTTGCACGGACGATTTGGGTCGACAGAATCCGCGCCGCCCGGCGTTTATAGTAGGGGACACGGGTGACGGCACCCGCGCAGCGCTGCAGTGAGGGCATCATGGCGAGGTCGTTGCGCGTGCTGATCCTGGAAGACGTGCGTGCCGACGCCGAGCTCGTGATCCATGAGCTGCGGCGGGCCGGCTTCGCGCCCGAATGGCAGATGGCGGCCGGCGAGGCCGACTACCTCGCGGCCCTGACTACAGACACGCCGCCGCAGATTATTTTCGCCGACTTCCGCCTGCCCGGGTTCGATGCAATGGCCGCCCTGCACCTGCTGCAGCAACGCGGGCTGGACGTGCCCTTCGTCGTCGTCACCGGCTACATCGAAGAAGATGCGCTGGAGTGCATGAAGGCCGGCGCCACGGACTACCTGCTCAAGGACCGGCTGGCGCGGCTCGGCCAGGTGGTGGAAAGCGCGCTGGAGCAGCGGGCGCAGCGCGCCGCCCGGCGCCAGGCCGAGGCGGCGCTGCAGGCCACCGCCGAACGGCTGGCGGGCATCGTCGCTTCGGCGATGGACGCGATCGTCTCCTTCGACTGCGCCGAATCTATCACCCTCTTCAACCGTGCCGCCGAGCAATCGTTCCAGTGCATGGCCGCGGAAGCGCTGGGGCAACCGATCGACCGCTTTCTCCCCGCGTGGACTGGGGAGCGGGAGCGCCTGCCTTTCGATGCCGGGCCGGCCGGTCACGTCGCGCCGCGCGCGATGCAGGCGCGCCGCTCCGACGGCCAGGAGTTTCCGGTGGAAGCGTCGATCTCGTACGCCAACGACGCCTCCGGCGGCACGACCACGCTGATTCTGCGCGACGTAACGGAGATGCGACGCGCGCGTGAGCGGGTGGAAGAGAGCGAGCGGCTGCGGGCGCTGGGCGAGATGGCCAGCGGCATCGCCCACGACTTCAACAACATGCTGGCGATCATCCTCGGCCGCTGCGAGCTGCTGCTAGGGCTGATGTCCGGCCTCGACGTGGCGCCGCGCCTCGCGCCACACCTCGAAGTCGTGCGGCAGGCGGCACGCGACGGCGAGGAGACGGTGAAGAGGCTGCAAACCTTCTCCGGCATCAGCCGCCGACCCTCCATCGGTGCCATGGAGGTGGGTGTCGTGCTGCGCGACGTGCTGGAGTTCACGCGGCCCCGCTGGCGCGACCGCGCCCAGCAGACCGGCGTGACGATCGACGTGAGCGTGGACGACGAGCCACTGCCGCCGCTCGTGGGCAATCCCTCCGAGCTGCGCGAGGTGCTGGTCAACATGGTCTTCAACGCGGTGGACGCGCTGCCGCACGGCGGCGCGATCACCCTGCGGGCGCGGCAGGTGGGCGACACGGTGCAGGTGCAGGTGGCCGACACGGGCACCGGCATGACGGACGAGGTGCGGCGGCGCGTGTTCGACCCGTTTTTCAGCACGAAGGGCACACGCGGCGCCGGCCTCGGGCTGAGCATGTCCTACGGCATCGTGGCGCGGCTGGGTGGGCGCATCGAGGTGGACAGCGCGCCGGGGCGGGGCACGGCCTTCACGATCATCTTTCCCTTCCGTCGCGCCGAACAGGCCGAGCCAGTCCCGGAGCCGGTTGCCGGCGGTCCCCTGCGCATTCTGCTGGTGGACGACGAGCCGCAGATATTGACCACCACGCGGCTGATGCTGGAAGTAGACGGCCACACGGTGACGCCGGCCGGCGGCGGCGCCGAGGCGCTGGCGCTGCTCGCCGCAGGGCCGCGGTGCTACGACGTGGTGCTGACCGACCTGGGCATGCCGGGGATGAACGGCATGCAACTGCTGGCGGCGATGCGCGCCGCCGGCTATGAGAGCGCCTGCGTGCTCGTCACCGGTTGGGGCATCGAGCTGGCGGGAGACGACATGGAGGCCGCCGGGGCGCAGGCGGTGCTGCCGAAGCCGTTCAGCGCCCCGCAACTGCGCGAGGCGCTGGCGGCTATCTCGCGGCGGCCCGCATCCCCCGGTTCATCTCCTGGCCCCCAATACTAGGGATAGGGAGATCTATTGCGGGACGGTTGCGGCTGAAGGCGAGGCGCCGCGGCCACCTGTACGAGCGCGGGGCGCGATGCCGGCTTGGCGGGTACGGCAAGCGAGTTGCGCGCCGGGCTACCAGGCGCCTTCTTCGCGCAGGGCGGCGATCTCGTCCCAGGTGAAGCCCGCGTCGAGCAGGACGGCCTCGGTGTGCTGGCCCAGCTCCGGCGCCGCCGTGCCCGGCCGCGAGGGGGTATCGCTGAACCGCACGGGCGTGCCGACGATGCGCTGACGGCCGAACTGCGGATGCTCGACCTCCACCAGATAGCCGTTCGCCCAGAGCTGCGGGTCGGCCGCCAGCTCGGCGTAGTCACGCACAGGAGCGTAGCGCTGCTGCTCGGCGCGCAGGCGATCGCACCATGCCGCCGTCGTGCGCGTGGCGAGCTGCTCTGCGACCGCGGCGACCAGTTCGGGCAGATGCCGGCCGCGCTCAGCCTCGTCTGCGAAACGCGAATCGTCGATCAGGTCCGGGCGGTCGAGTGCGCGGCAGAAGCCGGGCCAGAGGGCGCCGCCTGCGCCGACGATGGCGAGATGGCCGTCGGCGGTGGCGAAGATGCGGTAGAGCGTGGGCAACAGGCCGTGGCCGCGGTTGGCGCGGCCGGGCAGACTGCCGGAGAGCAGATAGTGCGTGATCTCGCTGGCCTGTGCCCAGACCTGGCCGCCGAGCAGCGAGACATCGACGCGCTGACCGCGGCCCGTGCGTTCGCGCGCCAGCAGCGCGGCGAGAATGCCCGCCACCAGGTTCTGCGAACCGCAGTGGTCGGCCACCACGGCGCCGACGGGCGAGGGGAAGTCGCCGTCCTCGCCCGTGGCGCGGATCAGGCCGCCGGCGGCCTGTCCGGCCAGGTCGGCGCCCTCGCGCTCCGCGTCCGGACCGGCCGGCCCGAAGGCGCTGGCCGTGGCGTAGACGAGGCGCGGCAGGCGCGGCGCGATCTGCTCGTAGCCCAGTTCCCAGCGTTCCATCACGCCGGGCGTGAAGGAGTGCATCAGCACGTCGGCCGTCTCGCAGAGCCGCAGCAACGCCGCGCGCGCCTCCGGCACGTGCAGGTCGAGCGTGACCGAGCGCTTGCCGCGGTTGCAGGCGAAGAAGTAGGCGGAGCGACGGTCCGCGCTCGAGATCGGGATCCAGCGGGAGATATCGCCCAGGCGGGGCAGCTCGATCTTGACCACGTCGGCGCCGAGATCGGCCAGCAAGGCGCCGGCCTGCGGCCCCTGCACGATCTGCGAGAGATCCAGCACGCGGAAGCCGTCCAGTGCGCCCATCCACTCCCCCTGCCCGCTGCCCCGGCGCGGGCCCGTGCGCCCACGCTACTGTGGCCCAGCGCCGGGGTGCAACCGGGGCGCCAGGCTCTCTACCGCGGCGCCTGGATGGTGTATCATAGTAATTGGGGAACTCTTCCTTCATGCGCCGCGTCCGTCGCACCGTGTGCCTCGCTCCGCGCTCGATGACCGAAGCCGACCCGCATTCCACGAAAGGGTCAGCGGGTGACGTACACCGACAAGACCTTGACCTGCGCCGATTGCGGCGCCTCCTTTACCTTCACGGCGGGCGAACAGGAGTTCCACGCTCAGAAGGGGTTCACCAACGAGCCGCGGCGTTGCCCGGAATGCCGCGCGGCGCGACGCGCTGGCCGTGACAGCTACGGTTCCGGCGGCTCCAACTCGGGCGGCGGCTCCGGTGGCCAGCGCGAGATGTTCAGCGCCACCTGCGCGAGCTGCGGCAAAGAGGCGCGCGTGCCCTTCGAGCCACGTGGCGACAAGCCGGTCTACTGCTCGGACTGCTTCCGCAGCCAGGGCGGCGGCGCTCGCTCGTCGGGCGGCGGACGGCGCGAGCGCTGGTAGGCTGCCGCTCCCAGGCGATCAGCAGAGCCGGATCCTGATCGGTCCGGCTTTGGTTGTATTCCCGCGGCGCCGTCGCAGCCCGGTGGCCCGGGCAGCGCTCGGGTGTACGGCCGCGGCGCTACGCCCCGGTTCTGCCGCCGTCCGTCAGCCAGCGATCGAAGAAGGCGACCACGCGCGCGGCGTACTCTTCGCGCAGGCAGTTGTAGGCGAGCGCGTGCGGGGCGCTGGGAATGCGCCAGAACGCCTTCGGGCCGCCGGCGCGGGCGAAGATCGCCTGGCTGTCGCGAATCGAGATCACCCGATCGTCGGCCGCGTGGATCAGCAGCACGGCGCAGCGGCCAAGTCTGCCGACCTCCAGCTCCGGTGCAACGAGATGCACGCTGACATGCTGGCGCCATTCGGCCAGGCGCATCGTCAGCTCGGCCCAGGGGAAGCTGGGCAGATGCGTGAAGCGGCGGAAGTTCTGGCGGATGGCGCTGCGCACCGAGCGGAAGGCCGATTCGGCGACGACGGCGCGCACGGCGGGTGAGTCGCAAGCAGCGAGCAGGGCGAGGGCGGCGCCCAGCGAAAGGCCGAGCACACCGAGACCGTCGGCGTCGATGTCCTTGCGCGACTGCAGGTACGTGAGCGCCGCACGCACATCGTCGCGCTCGTGACCGCCCAGCGTCACCACGCTGCCGGCCGACTCCCCGCAGGCGCGCAGGTCGAGCAGAAAGAGGCTGTAGCCGGCCTCGTGCAGGAAGGCGGCATGCGAGAGCATGTCGTCTTTACAGGCCGTGTAGCCGTGCAGCAGCAGGACGGCCTGCCGCCGCGTGCCGGGAATGAACCAGGCGGAAAGCCTGGTGCCGTCGCGGCTGGTGAGCGAGACGGGCTCGCGCGGCAGCCCATCGCCGAGCCGCGGCGCGTCGAACACGCCGTGGCTCGGGTGTGTGGCGGCGCGGTAGGCCCACAGGGTCATGCCCAGCCCGATGGCGAAGAGCACGAACAGCAGCAGCCCCGCGCCCAGCGCGAGCCAGAGCACCACGTTCACGGCGTACTCCACTGAGGCGCTGAAGCGCCGGATGGCCGGCGCCCGTCCCGCTTCCAGCGTACCCGTTCGGCACAGGCTTTCGGAACCTGCCCGTGCCGGCCGCGCCGGCCGCGTGCCGAACGTGCCATACTGGCGCCGCCCGTGCACGTCCGGGGCGGGCGGCGGGAGCGGCATGGCTGCGGCGATCAATCCACGCGCAGGACGGCTTGCCGCGGCGGACGCCCTCGCCGGCCCGGCGCTGTACACCGTCGGTCACTCGAACCAGCCGGTCGAGGCGCTGATCGCGCTGCTGCGGCGGCACCAGATCGCGGCGCTGGTGGATGTGCGCAGCATGCCCCGCTCGCGCTATGCGTCGCAGTTCGAGCGGGACGCGCTGCGGGCAACGCTGGCGGCGGCCGGCCTTCGCTACGCCTTCATGGGCGTGGAGCTGGGCGGCAGGCCGCGCGACGAGCAGTTCTACGACGCCGATGGCCGCGTGCTCTACGGCCGGCTGGCGGCGTCGGAGCCGTTCTTGCATGGCATCGCGCAGATCGAGCAGGCGCGGGCGAAGCGGCGCACCGCCCTGCTGTGCAGCGAGGAAGACCCGCGCGGCTGTCACCGGCACCTGCTGATCGCGCGGGTGCTCGCGTCGCGTGGCGGCGCCGTGCTGCACATCCGCGGCGACGGGCGGCTGGAGACGGAGGCGGAGCTCATCACGGCTGCCGGGGGCGCGGCCGGGCAGCTCGCACTGTTCAGCGCCTTGCCGGAAGGAGATGCATGGACGTCGGTACGATCGGTTTTACGCAGTGATCCGCCGCCGCCTTCTTCGGGGCGTTGAGGCAGGCAGGCAGCCGCCAGTTGATTGACGTTCGCCTGAACAACGTCTCGCAGCTTGCCGGCTTCTCCAAGCGCGATGATCTCGCCGTCTTCCTGCGCGAGATCTGCGGCGCCGGCTATCGGCACGAGCTGTTGCTGGCGCTCATGCAGGAGTTGTTGGACGGCTACCGCATGCAGAAGGGCGGCTGGCCCGCGTACGAGCGCGCCTTCCTGGCGCTGATGAGCGAGCGGCGCGTAGAGGAGCGGCTCCCGCGCGACCTGTTCGCCACGCCCAGCGTCTTGCTCTGTTCCGAAGCGACCGCCGAGCACTGCCACCGCCGGCTCGTGGCGGAGTATCTGCGTGAGCGCTGGGGCGGCTTCCAGATCCGGCACTTGCAGCCGGGCGGAGACGGTTGATGCCACAGGTGGAGATCGTCTGTCTGGCTAACTCGCGCAAGTACGGCGAACGCTGCGTCGCCGGCTACGACCTCGCCGGACAGCGCTGGCAGCGCCCGGTGAGCGACACGGCTACCGGCACGCAGGAGCGCCGCGACCGCGTTTGCAGCGATGGCACGGAGCCGCGCGAGCACCAGCCGGAGAACTCGCTGCTGGCGCCCGGCTTCTGGCAGCGGCGGCGCACGCTCGCGGCCCGCGATGCGGTGAGCGCGCTCGCGAGCCTCGCCACGGCCGGGCCGGAGCTGCTGGGCCGCGGCGGCGATCGCGTCCCCGCGGCGCGGTTCGCCGCACATCCGGCCGCGGCGTCGCTCGCCGTGGTCGAGCCGGCGAACTTTACCTGGCTGATCGAGCCGCCCGCGGGCGGCCAGCGGCGCACGCGGGCGGCTTCCACGCTGCGAGGAACAGCCTGCAACCTCGCCGTCACGGACCTGGATCTCGAGCTTCGGCTCGCCCTGCTGCCGCCCGGCCGTCACCCGCGCGAGGTGATGGACTGTGGCGCAAACGCGCGCATCTTTCTCACGGTCAGCCTGGGCGAGCCGTTCGGTGGTGACGGCTTCAGGCTCGTGGCGGCGGTGATCGCCCTCCCCGCCTGAACTGCGGCCGCCGCATCTGCTACCGTCCGGAAAGCACTACACGGAGGCAGGCAGATGTCCGGCACGGCCACGCGCGTCTTCTTCAACGGCACGGTGCATACGCTCGACGGGCGGCGCAGTACCGCCAGCGCGATCGCGCTCGCTGGCGGGCGCGTGCTGGCGACCGGCGGCGACGCGGCGATGTGCGAGCTCGCCGCGCCGAACGCCGTGCTCAGCGATCTGCAGGGCCGCACGGTCGTGCCGGGGCTGATCGACTCGCACAACCACCTGCTGCAAACCGGACTCAACGCCGAGCACGTCGACCTGGCCGAAACGCGCAGCGTGCGCGACGTGCTCGACGCGATCGGCGCGCGAGCGGCGCGGACGGAGCCGGGAGGCTGGGTGATCAGCTCCTCGCGCTGGCACGAGTCGCAGCTCGAGGAGCAGCGATTCCCCACGCGGGTCGAGCTGGACGCCGTGACAGACGGCCGGACCGTGCTACTGCGCCGCGGCGGCCACAACGTCGTCGCCAGCAGCGCGGCGCTGGCGCGGGCGGGCATCGGCGACGAAACACCGAACCCGCGCGGCGGCACGTTCGTGCGCGACGCCGCCGGCAGGCTCAGCGGCCACGTGATCGGCCGGCCGGCCTACGAGCGGCTCACGCGCCTGCTGCCCGACCCGTCCGAGGAGCAAATGATTGCGGCGATCGCGCGGGCCTGCCGGCTGTACACCACCGCGGGAATCACGGGCGTGATCGAGCCGGGTCTCGGCGCCGCCGAACTGCGCGCCTATCAGCAGGCGCGGCGGACGGGCGTGCTCAACCTGCGCACGGTCCTGATGCCGCGCCTCGCGCCGGGTACCGATGAGGAGATGTTGAAGCGGGCGCTGAGCGACCTGAAGACGTCGCCGCTGCTCACAGGTCTTGGCGATGATTGGCTGCGCATCGGCGGCATCAAGATCGTGGCCGACGGCGGCGTGGAGACGAACTACCTGCGTGAACCCTACGCCCACGCCGACGACCTGGAAAGCCCGCGTGGCAAGCCGCAGGTCAGCGAAGCGAACCTTGCTGCCGTCTGCGGCGAGGCGGCGAAGCTTGGCTGGCAGGTGGGCGTGCACTGCGTGGGCGACGCGGCGATCGACCTGGTGCTGGCGGCCTTCGAGGCGGCGCATCAGGCGGCGAGTATCCGCGATCTGCGCTGGACGCTGATCCACATGATCCTGGCGCGGCCCGAGCATTTTGAGACCGCGCGGCGGCTCGGCCTCTGCGTCGCCGCGCAGCAGCCGCTGATCTACGCGCTCGGTGCTGGCTGGGTGAAGTACTGGGGTTCAGAACGCGCCGCCGCCGCCATGCCGCTGCGCGAGTTCGCCGAGAGCGGGTTGCCGGTGGGCGGCGGCTCCGACTCGCCGGTGACGCCGTATCAACCGTTGCTCGGCATCTGGAGCAGCGCCACGCGCGAGACGCAGCTCGCCGGCGTGCTCGGCTCCGCACAGGCGATCGCTCCGGCCGAGGCGCTGGCCTGGTACACGCGCGGCAGCGCCTGGCTTTCGTTCGACGAGGGGCGCCGCGGCTCGCTCGAGCCGGGCAAGCTGGCCGACCTCGTCGTGCTCAGCGCCGATCCGCTGGCCGTGCCCGCGGCGGCGATTACGGAGATCGCGGTGGAAGAGACGCTGGTCGATGGGCGGAGAATGTTTCCTGGATAGGTGTCACAATTGACCACTCTATGGCATGATATGGTCAACTGTGGCAACTATTCTGAGATTTGGATCAGTTCGTGCGAGGTGGAGTATGGCCTCGGTGCGCACCAGGCTTACCGACGGAGGCAGAATCGTCATTCCTGCGGAGTTTCGCAAGGCTCTTGGACTCTGCGTCGGGGATCAGGTTCTATTGATTCTCGAAAACGGCGGAGTCACGGTGGTGACGCCGGCCGAAGCAGCCCGCCAAGCCCGGGCGATTGTACAGAGGCACGTGCCTGAGGGGCGCTCGCTGGCCGATGAACTCATCGCGGAGCGCCGCGCTGAGGCTGCGCGTGAGTAGCTCGGTGCTCGACGCCTCCGCCGTGCTGGCCTACCTGCGGGATGAGCCTGGCAAGGATCGTGTGGAGCAGGCACGAGAGGAAGGAGCAGCGCTCGGAGCAGTGAACCTCAGCGAGGTCGTCGCGAGACTGGCGCGCGAAGGGCTGAGCGAAAACGAGATCCGTATGCTGGTCGATCGTCTCAGCCTGGAGATCATCCCCTTCGAGAAGGCGCTCGCGTATCAGACCGGAATCTTGCTCCCGGTGACGCAACACCGCGGCCTCTCGCTGGGCGACCGCGCCTGCCTGGCGCTGGCGGCGCGGCTTGGCCTGCCCGCGCTCACCGCGGACCGCGGCTGGGCGGGGCTGCAACTCGGCGTAGCGATCGAGCTGGTGCGCTGAGCCGGCTGCATGCATGCAGACAGATGAACCAGCAGCCAGCGCGTCTCAGGCGTTGTCCGGGGTGGTCGCTTGCATGCCCGCGTGCAGTCAGAGGCCGCTCACCATCAGCTTGCTGACTTTGATCGTGGGCGCGGCGGTGGCGCCGAGCGTCTGTACGTCGTTGCCCACCATCTCGATGTCCAGCAGCAGCGCTTTGAGGTTGCCGGCTATGTTGATCTCGCTCACCGGATAGCTGAGCTTGCCGTTCTCGATCCAGTAGCCGGCGGCGCCCTGCGAGAGGTCGCCCGTGGTCAGATTCACGCCGAAGCCCATCAACTCGGTCAGATAGAGGCCGTCCGCAACCGAAGCGAGGATCTGCTCCGGCGTGTGCGGCCCCGCCACCAGCACCAGGTTCGTCGTGCGCACCGTCGGCATCGAGCCGATGCCGCCGCCGGCGCTGCCCGTGCTCTGGTGGCCGGTGCGGTTCGCCGTGTAGCTGTCGAAGAGGAACTGCTTGAACACGCCCTTGTCGAAGAGCACGTTGCGCCGCGTGGGCACGCCTTCGGCGTCAAACGGGCGGCTGCCCACGCCGCCCGGCAGCGTCGGATCGTCTACGATCGTCACCAGCGGCGAGGCGACCTGCTCGCCCTCACGGCCGATCAGGAAGCTCGAGCGGCGGTAGAGCGCCGTGCCCATCACGGCAGACGACAGCTCGCGCAGCAGGGCGCGCGTCATGCCAGGCTCGAAGACGACGGGTACCTCGCGTGTGCTGACCTTGCGCGGCCCCAGCTTGCGCAGCACGCGCTCGGCGGCGACGCGCGCGACTTCCTCCGGCGACTGCAGCCGCACCAGTGAACGCTCGACCGTGTACCAGTAGTCGGTGCGCTTCTTCTGGTCGGTGTCGTCCACGATCGCCTCGACCTGCAGCGAGGCGGCACTGGTGGGATACGAGCCCGAGAAGCCGCGGCTGTTGGCGAAGGCGATCGTGCCGGTCTCGCTGGAGAACTCGGCGCCGTCGGAGTTGGTGATGCGCGGGTCGGTGGCGAACAGCGCCGCCTCGCAGCGCTTCGCCCAGTCGATCTGCTCTGCCGGCGTGAGCCGTGCGATCGCCTCGTCGTAGAGGTCCAGGTCGGGCAGCGCGGGCTGCGCATCGAAGTCGGGCAGGCTGCGGAACTCGTCCGGATCGGCGATCAGCACCAGGTCCAGCGCCCGGTCGATGAACTCCTCGATGCCCTCCGGGCTCAGGTCGGAGGTGTAGGTCGCGGAGGCGCGGCCGTCGCGGTAGAGGCGCAGGCCGAGCGTGCGCGAGCCGGCCTCGATCAGCTTCTCGATTTCGCCCTTGCGCACGGAGACGGTGAACTCGCTGCCGGCGTTGATCACGGCCTCGGCGTCGTCGGCGCCCTTCGCCAGGGCACGGCGCACCACCTGCTCGGCCAGCGACCGGTAGTCTTCATGGAAGCCTTCGCTCATGACAGCTCTCCGCCGCCCGCGGCCTGCTCGGTGCCGCCCACGGTGATGCCGGAGACGAGCACGGTCGGCATGCCCACGCCCACCGGCACGCTCTGGCCGTCTTTGCCGCAGGTCCAGCGGCCGTCGCTGAGCTTGTAGTCCGTGCCCACGGCCGTGACCCTGGAGAGCACGTCCGGCCCGTTGCCGATCAGCGTCACGCCCTTGATCGGCGAGCCCAGGCGGCCGTTCTCGATCAGGTAGCCCTCGGTCACGGAGAAGACGAAGTCGCCGTTGGAGATGTTCACCTGCCCGCCGCTGTAGGCGACGCAGTAGATGCCCTTGTCCACGCTGCGGATGATCTCTTCCGGCGGCGTCTCGCCGGCAAGCATATAGGTGTTGGTCATGCGCGGCATCGGGTAGTGGCGGAAGGTCTCGCGGCGCGAGTTGCCGCTCGGGTCGGTGCGGTAGTGCTTCGCGGAGATCCGGTCCTGCATGTAGGCGCGCAGCACGCCGTCCTCGATCAGCGTGTTGCGGCGGCCGGGGTTGCCCTCGTCGTCGATGTTGATCGAGCCGCGGCTGTTGACGATCGTGCCGTCGTCCACCACGGTGACGAGTTCGGAAGCGACGAGCTGGCCCACGCGGCCGGAGTAGGTGCTGGTCTGCTTGCGGTTGAAGTCGGCTTCCAGCCCGTGGCCCACCGCCTCGTGCAGCAGGATGCCCGAATCGCCGGCCCCCAGCACCACGGGCATCACGCCCGCCGGCGCCGGCACGGCCTCCTGCAGCAGCACCGCCTCGCGCGCCGCTTCAATGGCCAGCGCCTCGGGTGTGACCTGCGCGAAGTACTCCATGCCGTAGCGGCCGCCGCCGCCCGAGCGCGCCGTCTGGCGGCTGCCGTCGATCTCGGAGAGACAGCCGACGTTGAAGCGCACCATCGGCTGCACATCGGAGATGAACTTGCCGTCCGAGCTGGCGATCAGCACGCGTTTCAGCTCGTCCACCAGGCTCACATCCACACGCACGATCGAGGGGTGGTAGCGGCGCGCGGCCTCGTCGGCGCGGCGGATCACGGCCAGCTTCTCGGCGGCGCCGACCTCGGCCGCGGGGTTCAGCACGGGATAGTAGGAGGGTGTGGGCGCCGCGTCGATGCCGACGGGCAGGTTCTGCTCGCCCGCGGTGCTGATGTGCGCCGCCGCCTCGCAGGCCGCCTTGATCGCCTCGAAGCTGAGATCCTCCGTGTAGGCGTAGCCGATCGAGTCGCCGCGGATCACGCGCACGCCGACGCCGGACATCACACCGCCGCCGGCGCTCTTCACCTTCTGGTCTTCGAAGACGATGTTGCCGTTCTCGCGATGCTCGAAGTAGAGCTCGGCGTAGTCGCCGCCGCGGCCGAGCGCGACGCCGAGCAGCCGCTCGCAGAGCTGTTCATCGATGCCGAAGCGGCCGGCGAAGAAGGCCGCGCCCGCGCCGCCGCGCGGCGCGCCGTTGGCTTGCGAAGTCATGGGAAGCCGCCTGCTTTCTGGCCGGGACCGAGCGCCCCGGGAAGGATGGTTAGCAGCAGTATATCGCGCGCAGGCGGCAAGCCCCGGATTCGCGATGCATGGCGAACCGGCGAGTACGCGCGCCGGTGTCGGCCGGACGGCTTGCGCTAACTCTCTGGCCCCGAAACCCCACGCGTTGCACCCCACGCGTTGCACCCCACGCGTTGCAATGAGCCAGGGCCTTATGGGCTGAGCGTGAGTTCGCCGCCGTTCTGGCTGTACACCCACACGCCTTGCCCCGCCCCGATGCTCGTAACCGAAAGATAGGTGCCGCTCGCCGTGTCCCAGGTCTGCGCTTCGTCCGCGCCGTGTAGTTGCAGCGTCTGCTGGCTCGGGTTGCCGATCAGCACCCACTGGCCCGCCGGCAGCGTGATCGTGAGCGAGGTTGCCGTGCTCGCGTTGAGCGTCACGGTGGTTTGCGCTGGGAAGTAGACCCAGTAGCCCACACCCGCGTGTGTCGGGCTGCCGGCTGGGAGCACTTCGTATGCCGTATCGCCGGGCTGGAAGGCATACAAGGGGTTGTCGCTGCCGCTGAAGATCTGCCCGTCCGGTCCGCTGACCAGGTTCCAGCCCGCGGCGTAGGTCACCGTCACCGTCGGCGGCCCGGCCTGGTTCCCGCCGCTGTTGCCGCCGGTACCCGCCGGCGCCGTCCCTCCGCTGCCGGTGGTTGTGCCGCTGCCGCTGGTGCCGGTTCCGCCGCCTCCCGGTGGGGCGCCGGCTGGCGGCACTGGACCGCCAAGCGCGACCGGCGGCTGCACGATGGTAAGGGCAACTGCCGCCGACGTGGCGGGCGCGTGCGTGCTGTCGCCGGAGTAGGCGGCTGTGAGGCTGTGGCTGCCGATCGCCAGCGAGGTCGTGGTCGTCACCGCCGCTCCGTTGGTCAGCGGCACCGTGGCGATCGGCGTGCCGTTGTCGCTGAAGGTGACGCTGCCCGCCGGCGTCGCGCCCGCGAGCGATGTCGTTGAACTTGGCGTCATGCTGCCGCGGTAGCTGAGTGCGGTCGCCCCTCCTGTGTCACCTACCGTGACGCCCAGCGTCACCTCCTGGCCGGCGAAGGCCGGCGACGGACGAACCTGGAGCAGGACCGTCGTCGTGATCACGCCGACCGCCTGGTTCAGCGAGCCGGAGCTGCCCGCGAAGCCGGCGTCGCCGCTGTAGGTCGCGGTGATGGCATGAACACCGACGGTCAGCGTGCTGGTGGTCGTGGCGGCCGCGCCGTTTTGCAGCGGCACGTTCGCCGCCAGGACGGTGCTCCCATCCATGAACGTCACCGTGCCGGTGGGCGTGCCGGCGCCGGGCGCCACCACGCTCACCGTCGCCGTGAAGGTGACACTCTGGCCGAACGGCGGTGAGCCGTTCGCCGAGGAGCTGAGCGCGAGCGTCGTGGCGGCCTGCGCCACGGTCTGTGCCACGCCGCCGCTGGCGGCGCCATTGCTGGCGTCGCCTGCGTACGACACCGTGATCGTGTGCGAACCGACGGCCAGTGCGCTGGTGCTAGTCGTGGCGACGCCGTTCTGCAGCGCAACGTTTGCCGCCAGCACCGTGCTGCCGTCCAAGAATGTCACGTTGCCAGAAGGTGTGGGCAGGCCCGCCACGCCGGGCGCCAGCGTCGCGGTGAAGATCACGTCCTGGCCGAACACGGAGGGGCTGCCGCCGGTGGCGACGGTCACGACGGCTGGCGGGCGCGTAACGACCTGCGCCAGTGAGCCGGAGCTGCCGGTGAAGTTCGTGTCGCCACCGTAGGTCGCGGTGATCGTCGCCGTGCCGATCTGCAGCGCCGTGGTCGAGACGCTCGCCCGGCCGTTCGCCGCCAGCGCCACCGGCGCGCCGCCGTTCAGCGGCGTGCCGTCGCTCGACGTGAACGTGACGCTGCCCGTCGGCGTGCCCGCGCCGGGGGCGACCAGCGTTACGGTCGCCGTGAAGGTCACGCTCTGGCCGAACGGCGATGGGCCGTTCGCTGATGAGGCGAGCGCGAGCGCCGTGCCTGCCTGGGCCACCGTTTGGACAACACTGCCGCTGGCGGCGCCGTTGCTGGCGTCCCCGCCGTACGTCACGGTGATCGTGTGCTGGCCGGCGGCCAGGGCGCTGGTGGTGAAGGTCGCCACGCCGTTCACCAAGGGCACGTTCGCCGCCAGCACCGTGCTGCCCTCGGCGAACGTCACGCTGCCCGTGGGTGTGGGTAGTCCCCCCGCACCGGGCGATAGTGTCGCGGTGAGGGTGACGTTCTGGCCGAAGACGGAGGGACTGAGGCTGCTGCTGACGCTCACGACCGCGGGGGGACTCGTAATCTGCTGCGTCAGCGCGCTCGAAGTGCTGCCGGCGAAGCTGGCGTCGCCGTTGTAGACCGCGGTGATCGGATGAGAACCCGCCGTGAGCGTGCTCGTCGTGAACGTGGCCACGCCGTTGGCCACCGTTCCCGTCCCGAGCGGTGTCGTGCCGTCGCTGAAGCTCACGGAGCCGGTCGGCGTTCCTGCGCCCGGCGCCACCGGCGTCACGGTGGCTGTGAAGGTCACCGTCTGGCCGAAAAGCGATGGGCTGCCGCTGGTGCTCAGCGCCACAGCCGTGCTGGCTTGGCCGACGGTCTGCGCGAAGTTGACGGTGCTTGTCAAGAAGTTCGTGTCGCCGCTGTAGGTTGCGGTGATTGTGTGGGTGCCCGCGCTGAGCGCGCTCGTCGTGAACGTGGCCGTGCCGTTTGCCACCGTTCCCGAGCCGAGCAGCACGGCGCCTTCGGAGAAGCTCACGTTGCCGGTCGGCGCGACGGCGCCGGACGTCGCGGCCGTCACCGTAGCCGTGAAGGTGACGGCCTGGCCGAAGACCGTCGTACTGGGACTCGACGTCAGGGTGGTGGCGGTCGCTGCCTGGATCACGGTCAGCGGCAGTGTGGCCGAAGTGCTGCCGTTGTACGAACCGCCGCCGGCGTAGACCGCCTGGAAGCTGTGGGCGCCCACGGCCAACGTGCCGAGCGTGCAGGTTGCCGCGGCGTTGACCAGCGTAGCCGCGGAGCAGGCGGCGATCGGGCTGCCGTCCAGGTCGAACTGCACGGCGCCGGGGGGAACAGTTGTCCCCTGGCTGTGCGTCACGGAGGCGGTCAAGGTTATGGGCTGACCAAACATCGCCGTGCCGCTGGGCGACGAGGTCAGCGTAGTGGTTGTGGGAAAGCCGTCGTTTGTCAGCGATTCGGCCTGCGGTATGGCAATGCCCGCGGTAAACTGCACGCTGTAGAAGCCGGCGATCAGGTTCGCTGTGAAGGCGGGGAACGTCGCGATGCCGGTCGAGCCGGTCACGGCCGTCACCACGATGAGGCCGCCGGCGAAGGTGCCGCTGGCGCCGCTGGTCGGCGCGGTCGCCGTGATGGTCGCGCCTGCCAGCGTTCTGGCAGAGCTGTCGAGCGCGACAACAGAGAATGCGGAGGGAAAGGTTGTGCCGACGAGCGTGTGCTGAAATTGAGGCGACTGCACGCTCAGCGTCGCGACCTGGCCGACGACGCTCGTGCCGGAATTGTTCATGAAATAGGTTGAGCATTGGTTTGTACTGCCTACCAGCGTCGCCGTGACCTGGTAGAAGTCCGTACTGGTCGTGCTGGCGATGCCGTTCGCCTTGAAGGTGCCTGGGTCGGCCAGCCCCGTCCCGCTGGAAGTCACCGTCTTCGTCGCGGTGCCGTTGTCGAAGGTGCCGCTGGCGCCGTTCGCCGCCGGTATCGCGGTAAACGTGACGGGGACATTGGGCACGACGGTGAAGTTCGTGCCGTTTTGGTTCACCGTGGTGACGGCGACCCCCTGGGGAAAGGCCGTGTTGACCTGCGTCGTCTGGGTGAGGCTCTCATCCTGGCTGCAGGCGTTCGCCGTCAAGGCCAGCGCCGGACGCGAGCCGCTGAGGCCGGGCAGGCCGGCCGCGATCACGGCAAGCAGCGCCGCGAGCAGTGGCCAGCGCAAAAGAAGACGGCTGCTGCCAGCCGTTCGATCAGACCACCGCCGATTCCGCCGCGTCATCCCACCACCTCTCGCGTCGTTCGCCAAAGGTTACCACGCGACGGCGCCGCGAGACGCGCCCGGGCAACGCTACCTGGCGGCGGCGAAATCAGCGCGTGGCGCCGCCTGTTCCCGGCATATCTGTAATACTATAACCGCAAGGCGCCATCGCCAGCACATACTGCCGGTGCGTCAATTCCGCGCCCGAGCGCCGGGGCCAGCCGCAACGAAGGACTGCACCGGGCCGCGCCAGGCGTCGTTGTCCAGTATGACCTCCTGAAACGCGCCGCCGGTGCAGGCGCCGATCGCGCGGCGCCAGAAGGCGACGGTGCCCGTGTTCTCCGCCAGCGCGCGCACCTCCCAGCGGCCGGGAAAGCGATCGAAGAGCTGCCCGGCCGCTGCAACGCCGATCCCCTGCCGGCGGTGCCGGCGCAACACGAAGAACTCGGCCAGGTCGAAGCCGCCGGCGTTTTCGGGCAGGATGGTGCGATCGCTGACCAGGGCAAAGCCGGCGAGCCGGCCCTCGGCTCCAGAACCGGCCGCGGCCGGACGTACTTTGAAGAGGAAGGGCCAGCGCGCCGGCTCCGTCCAGTAATGGTCCAGGTAGCGGTAGCCGAAGAGGCCATGGGCGTCTACGTCCTCGCCCGTGAACTCGCTGAAGTCGTACTTGTACAGCTCCAGCAGGTGTCGCAGCACGGTCTTCTCGTGCAGGGCGGCGGACGTGACCTCGACGCTGACTATGGCAGGCATGGCGCTCAGCAGCAGCGCGTGTTGCCGTCGGCGTCGGTCGTGCAGCAGGCGCCGGTTTGCAGGCCGGGCACGGCAATCGGCTCGATCGGCTCCAGGCGGGCGACCGGGCGCGGCCGGCCGCTGCCGCCCGGCTTCCAGGCGTCGATCAGGGCGCTGCGCCAGGGCTGCGCGTCCTCGCCGTCTTTGAGCGTGACGACGACATCGGTGAAGCCGGCGGCGTGCAGGCGGACGGCATAATCCGTGCGCTCCAGCGCGCCGGCGATGCAGCCGGCCCAGAGGCTCATGTCCTCCTGCTCGGCCGCCGAGAGCGGGTGCAGCAGCACGACGTCGGAGACGTGCAGCCGGCCGCCGGGGCGCAGCACGCGGAACGCCTCGCGGAAGACGGCGTCCTTGTCGGGCGAAAGGTTGATCACGCAGTTGGAGATGATCACATCGACCGAGGCGCTCTCGACCGGCATCGCCTCCATCACGCCCTTGCGGAACTCGACGTTTTCGGCGGCGATTTTGGCCTGGTTCTGCGCGGCTAGCGCCAGCATCTCGTCGGTCATGTCCAGGCCGATCACGCGGCCGGCGGGGCCGACCTGCCGCGCGGCGAGGAAGCAGTCGAGTCCGGCGCCGGAGCCGAGGTCAAGCACGGTTTCGCCGGCCTGCAGGCTGCCGATCGCCACGGGGTTACCGCAGCCGTAGGAGACTGCTGTTTCCGGCAACCCGTCGGTCTGTGTTTCACTGTAGTACTGCGCCTTGACGCCGCCCGCGCGCGCCTCGCCGCAGCAGTCGTCGCCGCAGCAGCCGCTGGTATCGCCGGCAGCCACGTCTTTGGCGCGCGCGCCGTAGGCCGCGCTCACCGCCTGCCGGATCTCGTCCGCCGTTCGCTGTGCCATGATCGTGCTCCTTCATCCGTGTGGATGGTTCCAGAGGCTGCCGGCGATCGCTAGCTGGAGGATGGGCCGGCCGCAAGACGCCGCAGCCCCGGCCGAAAGGCCTCGAAGTTGCTGACCGTTACGTCCTCCTTTCATCGGACTTTTCCGATATCGTGCCTACAGCGATCCGGCGCTCAGCAGCACGCCTGCTGCTCCAGTGCGCCAAAAACGCCGCCGAGAAAGCGCAGCGCCTGCGGGTCCAGGCAGTAGCAGGTGTTCGGCCCGCCGATCGTGCCGCGCACGATGCCCGCGTCCTTGAGCACCTTCAGGTGCTCCGAGACCGTGCTTTGCGCCAGTGGCAGCGCCTCGACCAGCTCGCCGCAGACGCAGGTGTCGCGCTCGGCCAACAGCCGCACGATGCGGAAGCGAACGGGGTTGGCCATGGCGCGCAGCATGCGCACTGCCCGCGTCTCCTGCTCCGTCTGCTCCAGCTGCTTCACGCCGTTGCCCTCTCATCGGTAATTTACGATGCCCGATCGGCCATGTCAACCGTCTGAGACGCCTTTCATCGGAAATTTCCGAAGATCGTTGTAGCCCGCCGCACCGCCCTTCCCAGCCTGCGTACCGGCGGGCTTCCAGCAGAGACCGTACCCACCCCGCGCTGGAGCGCCTGGCCACGTCGCGTGAGATGATCGGTTCGCAACGGCTCCGTCGCGCCGAGGTCGCGCCAGCGGATTGGGCAGGGAAACGCAATCGACTCCCAGCCTGTCGGCGCCGGGAGGTGAATGTGCCGGACTCGCTCGGCCCGTGGCAGCCGTTGAGCGTAGGCGAGGTGGCGGTGCTGTTCGCCGGGCTCTCCGTGCCATGGTGGATCTCGGGCGGCTGGGCGCTCGACCTGTTTCTCGGCCGGCAAACGCGCGAGCACGGTGACACCGATGTGCTGGTGCTGCGGCAAGATCAACTCGTGGTGCGGGCGGCTCTGGCCGGCTGGGATCTGTACGCCGCCGACCCGCCCGGCAGCCTGCGGCCGTGGCGCCGGGGGGAATGGCTCGACGAGCCGATCCACGATCTCTGGTGCCGGCGCGGGCCGGAGGCGCCGTGGGCGGTGCAGCTCATGCTCGCCAACGCCGAGGCCGGCCGCTGGAGCTTCCGCCGTGAGCCGTCGATCGGCGGGCCGCTGGCGCAGCTCACCTGTCGCACGGCAGACGGCATCCCCTTCCTCGCGCCCGCAGTGCAGCTGCTCTACAAGGCGACGGATGCGCCGCGGCCGAGAGACGAAGCCGACTTTACCACCGTGCTGCCGCGGCTCGACGCCGAACGCCGGGCCTGGCTGGCCGCAGCGCTGCGCCGCTACAAGCCCGAGCATCCCTGGCTTGCGCGGCTGGAATCGGCGTAGCGGACCCATGCGTCGTTGTTGGGAATCGTGCCCCTGGGCACTCACCCACCCATGGGATTGGCAGATATCGGCGTTGTTGGCTCACCAGAGGTGCTGCATACTGAAGGAGAGGGAACGGCTTTGCCACATCCGGCAGTCATCGATGCCTATATCCGCGCCGCGATGCAGCACGCGCGCCTTGAATGCGTGGACGACGTGGTTGCAGCGACGGTTCCCGAGGCTTTCGGGCTCGTAGCGCTGGGCGCCACCGAGCAGGACTGCCTCGACGATCTGCGGGCGCAACTGGAAGATTGGGTGCGCGGCAGCCTTGCCGACGGGGAGACACTTCCGGTCATCGACGGCATCGCTCTGAGCCCCGAGAATATACAGCCGCCGGGTGCGCAACATACGCCAACCGCTCCCACCCGGCCGAAGCGGTATTTCGAGGATGAGGCTCAACTGCAGGCCGTCCTGTCCCGCTGGGAGCGCGATAGCTGATTGCTACGGATCCTCGTGGATCGCGTGCGTGCCCATCCTTCGCCAGATGATGTGATAGCGGCGCTGGCGCGGCCTTCCGTATTGCCAGGTGCAGCGCCCGTCGGGCGAGCAGCGGAACTCCATAAGCAGCGTCCGCTGGTTCGCCATCGGCTTGACGCCCAGGTGCGCCGGGAATCGTGGGAATCCTGGCCGTTGCTCCCGCTCCCAGTCTCGCAGCACGCCGATGAACTCACGCAGCGCCCGCTTGAACTGCGCCCGCTGATCGGGTCGCAGGCGCCTGTAGTCCTGTTCAAATCGATCGTTGGCTTCGAACGTCGGCATCACATGGCCGCAGCTGAGCTAAAGACGGATCTCCGGCGCGAAAACGAGCACGGAAAGAGCCGGACGTCAGGAGGCGTTCGCTTCCTTGATGGCGACGATGCGGAAGGGGAACAACTCGGCGCGCATCACGCCGTCCCGCACGAAGGGGTCGGCGTTCATCACGGCGCGGGCCGCCGCTTCCGACTCGGCTTTGAACACGGTTGCCGCCCAGCCGCTGGCGTCGCGGTTCAGCGTGCGGCCGATGAAGCAGGCGATGCCGTCGTCCACAAGCGTTTGCAGGTAGGCGCTGTGGCGCTGGAAGCTGTCCAGCTCGGCGGGGCTCAGGCCCTCAGTCAGCATGGCGGGCCGTGTGGGCTGAATGCGGTAGGCGTAGAATTGCGCATCGGGCATGGCGGCACGCTCCTCGGCGGCGTGGTCTCGCCATCCACGCTACCATGCGCCCGCCGCGCGGGCCGCCGCCTAGGACATGGTTTCACAACCGGCGTTCACGCGCGATCGCACACCTTCAAGCGGGAACCCGAGCCGGTTTTGAAACCATCTGTACGTGCAGCGAAGTCGCCGCTGGCGGCGCTGCGTTTCGCCGTGGCGACCCCGGCTACGACGGCGCCGTGTCCCACTCCACCAGCAGCGAGGCAGGGCCGCGGAAGGAGATGTTCGGATGGAACGTCAACGGCTGGCCGGACACGAGGCGCAGGCCCGGCCGCCGCCGCGCCAGCTCCTCGAAGACGACGCGCGCCTCCAGCCGCGCCAGCGGCGCGCCCAGGCAGAGGTGGTTGCCGAGGCCGAAGGCCAGATGCTCGCGGGCGTTGGCGCGGCGGATGTCGAGCACGTCCGGGTCTTCAAACACCTCCTCGTCGCGGTTGGCCGAGCCAACGAGCAACAGCAGGTTGGCGTCCGCCGGCACATCGACGCCGCGGATGCGCGAGGCGGCCCTCATCTTGCGCCGCCAGATCACGACCGACGGATCGTAGCGCAGCACCTCTTCCACCGCATTGGGAATCAACGCCGGCTCGGCGCACAGCTCTTCCCAGATCACACGCCGTTCGAGGAAGCGGCGCAGACCGTTGGAGAGCAGATTCGTCGTCGTTTCGTGCCCGGCGAGCAGCAGGCCGAAGAGCACCGTCGCCGCCTCCTGCTGCGAGAGCGGCTTGCCTTCGAGGTCGAGCGTGTGTACCAGCTCGCTGGTGAAGTCGTCGCGCGGCTGCTCGCGCCGGCTGGACGCCAGTTCTTCGGTGTAGCGCCAGAAGGCGGCCATGCCCTCGGCGATCTGCACCTGCTGCTCCTCCTCCGAGCGGCCGAACATGAACAGCAGCCGGTTGGAGGAGCCCTCTTTCACGCGGGGCACATCTTCGTCGGGCACGCCCAGCACCTTGAAGATCACCAGCGCCGGCAGCTCCCAGGTGAGTGCCCGCACGATGTCGCTGCGGCCGCCCCACAGCCGCTCCTCGATCATGCGGCCGGCCAGCTCGCGCACGAAGGGCTCCATGCGCGCCACGAGCCGCGGCGTGAAGGCGGCGTTGGCAATGCGGCGGGCGCGGGTGTGCACGGGCGGGTCGGTGTTCGTCAGCGTGGGCACGGAGCGGAAGCCGCCGTCGCGCAGGGCCGCGGCGGCGCGCGGGCAGGGCGGCTGGATCGGGGACAGGGCATTGGCGGCGGAGTAGGTGGCCGTGTCGCGGAAGGCGGCGCGCACATCTTCGTAGCGTGAGAGCACCCAGTAGTCGAGCGCCGGGCTGTAAAACACCGGCGCCTCGGCGCGGTAACGGGCGAACCAGGGGTACGGGTCGCTGAGAAACGCCGCGGAGAACGGATCGAACTCGGGGCTGGATTCGGAGCGGGTGCTTTCACTCAGCGTGGTCATCGTCTCACCCCCTTGTTGCCGTGCCGCTATTGAGCGCCGCCACGGCCGGGCCGTCAAGCGGCACGGTGTTTGGGTTGCCGAACGGTGAAGCTGCAACACGTTCGCGATGCGGAAATTCGCACAAACGTTTCGCAATCGGGTATCCTGAGGGTGAGGATGCTCAGTCAGCCTCCCCCATGCAGAGCACCGGGGTGCGCGGAACGCGCATCACCGGCGCAGCAACCGACCCGAGCGGAGCTTTCGGCGCTCGGCCAAGGTGCTGGAATCGGTGCGTACCGGTTCATGGGGCCTCTCCGAGAGCGCGGCGGCTGAACAGACGCCCGCTCGCCAGCAGATGCGAGGTGGCGTCATGCGTTCAGCCGTTACCTGATCCCCCTCCAGATCTCCTGCTGACGGAGCCCCGCGGCCCTGTCTGCGCGCGGCTGGCTCCGGCTTGCCTGCCGCCTTCGGCCCGGCGCGCGTCGCAGTTCGCGCGCTCGCGCGGAACAGCAGGCAGGAATCGTGGCGGCCGGCGCGCTGTGTGCCCGGCCGTGCAGGAAGCTTCGTGGAGGTGGCGCCCGTGTCCGAGTCCGTGTCCCAGCCGCTCAGCCAGTTCACGATCGAGCGCCTGGAAGCGCTGTTCGACGCCGCGGGCGTCTGCTACGACCGCGCCGAGGGGGAGCCTTCGCTCTACCTGCGCCACGGCTGCGATCGCGTGCCGCACGAGTTGCGGCTGACCGTCTCGCCCGAGCTGGGCTACTGCGCGATCTACCAGCACGACATCGGTCTCTTCGCCCCGGCGCTGGCCGAGCCGGCGCGGCTGGGCGAGGCCTGCCGCCTGGCGCTGCTCCTCAACGGCGCCATGCTGTTCGGCGCGTTCATGCTCTACCGCTTCGGCGGCCACAGCCTCTCCTTCGGCACGGTGCTGCCCACCGGCGCGGCCGAGCTGAGCTTCGCGCAGATCATGCAGGCCGTCTCCTGCGTCTGCGCCGAGGTCGATCGCTGCTATCCGCTCCTGCAGGCGGTGCTCTGGGGCGGCCTTTCGGCCGAGGAGGCGCTGGCCCGCTACCAGGCCGGCTTCGACCACGGCGACAACGGTCCTGACGGCGACGGCGGTCCCGACGACGGCGGCCCCGGCGGCCCGGAAGACGGGCCGAAGCTCGAAGCCGCGGTGCTGGACCCGGAGGCGATCGACCGCATCGACGCCGCCTTCCTCCGAGAGTACACCCCTCCGACCCTTTCAGCGCCGCCGCCGCGGAGGCGATCCGGGCGCGGCGCGGGGCGGCAGGCGAAGCGCCGGATGCGCCTGCAAGGGAGCGCGATCCCTGACCGCCTTGGCGTGACCGTGCGGCGCCCTCAGCCGCTAGCGACCAGCCTCGGACTTGGGTTATGCGCGCACGAGATCGCGGGACTATGCTTGTTCGACCTTGCAGGCGCCGCTGCGTTCGTGTCGCTTCACGGGGACGAGTGCCGGCCGGATCCGGCATTACTCGATTGCTCAATTGCACCGAGGCCAGGAGGACGACGGCCATGACTATCGTGACGACGGCGCAGGAGCTGCTCGCGGCTGTGGAGTCCTCGACCGGCGAGATCGAGGTGCGCGGCAGTCTCGGCGGCATGCCGATGATCACCCTCGGCCCCGGCGTGCGCCTGCGCGGGGGCACACTACGCTTCGGCGCCAAGGGTGTGCGGCTGACGCGGAACAACGAACTGGATGGTGTCACCATCCTGACCGCCGACGATGAGGTCGCGATCCTCAATGACACCAGTGTTGAGGACCTTGGCACGCTGAGCCTGCGAAGCGTGCGCGCGACGGGACAGGTGCTGCTGCTCGCCGCGGACAACGTGCGTTCCGGTCACGTACGCGTAGAAGGGTTGATGATCGCCAGCGCCGACGTGCGCGGGCGCGCCGAGCGGCCGCATGGCTTCGGTGTGGAAGCGCTCCAGGGCGCCTTCACCCTCTGGAATCGACAGCCCGATGCAGGCGTGACCATCACGGCGGAGCTGCTCGACATTGCGGCGGGCAGCCGCGAGTCGCCGGTACGCGGTAGCGCGTGTTTGTGGGCGGCCATGGCAACTGGGACGGCGTCGCTGATGGCGGGACCGTCCGGGTCTCGATCCTGCGAACCGGGGAGATCCACACCGACGGCGGGATCCCCGCCGGCACCCCCGATCTGATCTCCGGTGGTGTGTTTGTCATCTCCGGCGCGGTCGTGGACCGGGTCGTCAACGCCGGGCCGGTGACGACGAACGGGCAGAACGACATGGTGCTCGATAACTGGGGCGCGGTGTCCACCTGGACCGCGACCGCGGCCGTGACATCCCTCGGCCCCAGTGGGATCGGCTTTGTCAACTTCGGTCAGATCGACCGGCTGGAGGTGCCGGCGCCGATCCAGACCTTCGGCGCGGGCGCCCGCGGCTTCAACCTGTACGACGGGTCGCTGCGGCATGCCTCGTTCGGCTCGATCGCCACTCACGGTGACGGCTCGGTAGGGGTCCAGATCAGCAAGCCGCTGCCGCTGCTGGAGATCGCCGGGGACCTGAGCACGGAGGGCGGCGAGGGCCAAAGCCTGGTCAAGGGCGTTCAGGTCTCGCTCAAGGCGATCGCCTTCAGCGTCAAGCCCGGCGGCAAGGTCGGCGCCGTCCACATCGGCGGCAAGGTCCTGACCGCCGGCGACGACGTGGTGAGTGTGGAGATCGAGGGCGAGGTCGACCAGCTCAAGGTTGGTGGCGGCATCTTCGCCGCCGGCAACCGCTCAGACGCCGTTCACCTGCGCGACGGCGGGCCAGACCTCTCGGGAATCGCCATCACCGCCGCGCACGGACGGGAGATCGTCCGCATCGGCTCCTGACCGGCGCGCCCCGGCGAGTCGCTCAGCCGCCGAGGTTGATGGCTGCCGGAGGGCGAGCGTTTGCGGTGCGTCGGCCGGCGATGCGCGTGCGGACGGCGAAGATCAGGGAGCCGAGCAGGGCGAAGGCGGCGGCCCAGGCGAGCGCAAGCCCGATGTAGCGGTCGGGGAAGGCAGACGTGAACCCCCCGGCGACGGCGAGCTGCGTGGGCGCAAAGGTCGGGAAGTAGGCGAGCAGGTCCTTGTTCGCGGCCGGATTGCCGATCGGGTTCTGCAAGAACGCGTCCATCAGGCTGAGCATGATCACCAGGAAGAAGCCTTCCAGCTCGCCGCGCACCAGCACGCCCAGCAGGAAACCGAAGGCGCCGTAGGTCAGCGCCGCGCAGAAGCAGCCGGCGAAGATCAACAACAGCCCGCCTGGTCGCCAGAAGGCGAGCAGGACCACGCTGGCGTAGAGCGCGACGGCGGCGGAGACGAGCGTCAGCGCCGTCAGCTTCGCCCAGAGCAAGGTGCCGCGCGGATAGCCCGCCAGCGCCAGGCGCCGGTCGAAGGCCATGCCGCGGCGCGTGGCGCTGAACAGCACGAAGCCGACGATCAGTGTGATCGCGTTCAACCCGGCGGTGATCAGCGAGAGTTGCTGGCCGTTCACCTGCAGGAACTGGCCGGTGACGCGGAAGCGGAAGGCCACGGCGTCGGCCGGCACCAGCACCACCATCAACCCGTACCAGAGCGGCACGAAGCCGACGAGCAGCAGCAACGCCGTGTGGTTACGGCCCTGCTCAATCAGCAGCGCCTTCAGCGCCGTGCGGTAGCGGCCGGCGACGCGTGTCCCGCTCGTGGCGGCCGTTGCCTCCACGGGCGCCGCGGCGCTCACCGCGTGACCGGGCAGCAGACCGCGCAGCGCGCTCGCCCTCATGGCCTGTACTCCTCGATGCGGCCGCCGCGCAGGTGCGCGATGCGGTCGAAGCGCTCGCGCTCGAACAGCAGGTGCGAGATCACCAGCACGGCCACGCCCTGGGCACGGCAGTCGAGCGCCAGGTCCCAGAAGCGCAAATACGTCTCCCAGTCGAAGCCTTGATAGGGCTCATCGAGCAGCAGCAGGCCGGGGCGGTGCATCAGCGCCAGCGTCAGGTTCAGCTTCTGCCGCGTGCCGCCGCTCAGGGCGCCGACGCGCGCGGCGCGGTACTGACTAAAAGCCAGCTTCTGCACCAGCGCGTCGGCATAGGAAAGATCGTGCAGCGCGTAGGCGGCGGCAAAGTAGTCGAGGTGCTGCTGCACGCTCAGCGCCTCGTTCAAGACAGGCAACTGTGGACAGTAGCCGGCGCCGCCGCGCAGCAGCACGTCGCCGGTGTCCGGCCGCAGCTCGCCCGCCAGGATCTTGAGCAGCGTCGACTTGCCGGCGCCGTTCTCGCCGACGATGCCCACCAGCTCGCCCGGCCGCACGGCGAAGCTGACGCCGTTGAGCACCTTGTGGCGTCCGTAGGTGCGGCGCAGATCGCGCGCTTCGAGCACCGGCTCAGTTGCCGCGGTCATCGCGTATCTCCCCCGTCGCCCGCTGGCCGCCGCCCGTCGAGCAGGGCCGCCAGCGTCCGTGCCGCCGCGGCCAGATCGGTCGCCGGGTCGGAGACGCGGTGCAGCAGCAGGCCGTCCATCGTGGCGGCGAGCACTGCGGCCGCGCCGGCCGGCTCGGCGCCCGGCGGCAAGGACCCGGACGCTGCCAGCTCGGTCAACCGTGCGCGGAAGCCGGCGAGGATCGGGCCGAGCTGCACCCGCAGCGCTTCGTCGCGCACGACTTCGAGCAACGCCTCCCCGAAGACTCGGTGCGCCGGCGCGGCCGGGTCGTAGCGGCCGATCCAGCCGATCATCCCTTGCACCGCCTCCTGCAGGCTGCGGGCGCGCAGCAGCAGCTCGCCCGGCTCGCGAAACTCGGCCTCGAGCAGCGCCAGCGTGGCGGCCTTGAGCAGCGCCTCGCGCGAGCCGAAGTAGTAGTGCGGCATGGCGACGTTGACCCCGGCGCGCTCGGCCACGGCGCGGATGCGCACGCCGCCCCAGCCGCTGGCCGCGATCTCCTCCGCGGCGGCGCGCAGGATGCGGTCGCGGGCATCGGCATCTCCATCCCGTTGAGACTTAAACATCTGTTTGAACGATGGGCCATCGCGCGCGGGCTGTCAAGCCGCCGGGTGCGGCGCTGCGCGGTTCGTTGTTGCGTGCGTTCACCGAGCACGGGCGAGGCGCGGGTCGCCGCGGCGCGTTGTTACGTCGTGCGGCGGGTTTGACCCTTCGGCGGGGCGGGCCGTACCATAAAGGTGTCAGTTCGCCGCAGGGACGCGTCCCCTCTCGCTGCGGAAGCAGAGACGAACTTGAGCGAATGGCCGTTGCCCGCGTTCCCGCGCACCGTTTCCACCGTACTGGCGTGTACCCGCAGGCAGGCTGATGATGCAGCAGCATGATGGCACGCCCGTCGATCGGTCCTCTGCCGGCGCCGCGGTGCGCACCTTGCCGGCTATGCCCGCGCTTGGCTCGCGGCCACTGCCGGCCGACCTGGCGCTCGCCCCGGCGGCGGCAACCGACGAGCTCAAAGAGGCCTGCGGTGTCTTCGGCGTCTATCTGCCGGAAGAGCAGGTCGCCCGCCTCACCTTTTACGGCCTCTTCGCCCTGCAACACCGCGGGCAGGAGAGCGCCGGCATCGCCACGGCGGACAAGGGCAGCCTGCACGTGCGCACGGGCATGGGCCTCGTGGCGCAGGTCTTCGAAGAGGAAGACCTGGCGCACCTGCCCGGCCACCTGGGCATCGGCCACACGCGCTACTCGACCACCGGCTCCAGCCGCATCGCCAACGCCCAGCCGATCCACACCATCGGCCAACGCGGGGAGATCGCCCTGGCGCACAACGGCAACCTCGTCAACGCGCCGATTTTGCGTCGCCAGCTCGAAGAGCAAGGGCACGAGCTGACCACCTCCACCGACTCGGAGCTGATCGCCCGCATGCTGAGCATGGCGCCCGGCTTCACCTGGGTGGAGCGGCTGCGCCACGTCATGCGCCGCATCGAGGGCGCCTACTGCCTCACGATTCTCACGCCGGACAAAGTGATCGGCGTGCGCGACCCGATGGGCAACCGCCCGCTCTGCATCGGCCGGCTGGGCGGCGGCTGGTGCATCGCCTCGGAAACCTGCGCCCTCGATCACCTGGGCGCCGAGTACGTGCGCGAGGTCGAGCCGGGCGAGGTTGTGATCCTCGACGCCGACGGGATGCACGCCGAGCAGGCGGTGGAGTCGAAGCAGGACGCCTTCTGCGTCTTCGAGTACATCTATTTCTCGCGGCCCGACAGCATCATCCGCGACCGCCGCATCTACCCGATGCGCATGGCGATGGGCGCCGAGCTGGCGAACGAGTACCCGGTGGACGCCGATATCGTGATCGGCGTGCCCGACTCGGCCACGGCCGCCGCCGTGGGCTATGCCCGTGCCTCCGGCATCCCCTTCGCCGAGGGGCTGATGAAGAACCGCTACGTGGGCCGCACCTTCATCCAGCCCGACCAGCGGCTGCGCGAGACGGGCGTGCACCTGAAGTTCAACCCGGTGCGCGAAGTGCTGGAGGGCCAGCGCGTGGTGGTGGTGGACGACTCGATCGTGCGCGGCACGACCACGCCGCGCGTGGTGAAGATGATCCGCGACGCCGGCGCCCGCGAGATCCACCTCCGCATCTGCGCCCCGCCGATCCGCCATCCCTGCCACTTCGGCGTGGACATGGCCACACGTAAGGAGCTTTTGGCGGCGCGCATTTCCGTCGAGGAGATCGAGCGCGTGAGCGGCGCCGACAGCCTCGGCTATCTGAGCCTGGACGGCCTGATCCACGCCACGGGCATGCCGCGCGAGAGCTTCTGCCTCGCCTGCTTCACCGGCCACTACCCGGTGCCCGTGCAGCTCGAGTTCGACAAGCTCACGCTGGAAGGCACAGACTACCGCCAGCCCGCGCTCGTCGCCGCCGGCGACGCCGACCACCCGCACGACGGGGTACGGTGAGGGGTTACGGTGACTGGTTTCAGGGTACAGATGGGGCGGTTAGCGCTGAGCCTGGCCGGGCCGTCGGCTGCTGACTCCATTGTCACCTGTCATCCGCACGGCTGCTGGCCGTGACTGACGCCTACGCCGCGGCGGGCGTGGATATCGACGCGACCAACCGCGCCGTCGAGCGTATGAAGCGGCTGGCGGCGGGCACGGCGCGGCCCGAAGTCCTGGCCGGCATCGGGCCGTTCGCCGCGCTGTGGAAGCTGGGCGCGTACCGCGAGCCGGTGCTCGTCTCCAGCACCGACGGCGTGGGCACCAAGGTCAAGCTGGCGCGCGTGCTGGACCGCTACGACACGGTCGGCCGCGACCTGGTCAACCACTGCGTCAACGATATCTTCACCGCCGGCGCCGCGCCGCTCTTCTTCCTCGACTACCTTGCCAACAACGGCCTGAGCGAAGACCAGAAAGTAGCGATCGTCGAGGGCATGGCCGAGGCCTGCCGTGAGGCCGGCTGCTCGCTGATCGGCGGCGAAACGGCCGACATGCCCGGCGTCTACGAGCGCGGCGACTTCGACATCGCCGGCTTCATCGTCGGCGTCTGCGAGCGCGAGGCCCTGCTGGACGGCTCGCGCATCCGCCCCGGCGACGCGCTGCTGGCGCTGCCGTCGAACGGCCTGCACACCAACGGCTACTCGCTGGTACGGCGGATCTTCCAGATCGCGCAGGGCGGCGCCGAGACGGAGCAGCACGATCGCGAGGTGCTGGCGCAGATCGTGCCGGGCACGGACACCAGCCTCGGCGCGGCACTGATGGTGCCGCACCGAGGCTACCTGCACGAGCTACAGCCGCTCCTGCCGCGCATCACGGCGCTGGCGCACATCACCGGCGGCGGGCTGTACGAGAATGTGCCGCGCATCCTGCCCGAGGGCGTGGCGGCCGAGTTCGAGCGCTCCTCGTGGGACGTGCCGACGCTCTTCCGCTTCATCCAACGCACGGGCGACGTGCCGGAGATGGAGATGTTCCGCACCTTCAACATGGGCGTCGGCATGGTGATCGCTGCCGCGCCCGAGCAGTGCGAGCCGCTGCTGCGCGCCCTGCCCGGCGCCTGGCTGGTGGGCGCTGTAATCGCGGCGGAGCCGGGCACGCCGCGGGTGCTGCTGCGCTGAGCCGCGGCCAGGCTTCATGCGCGAAGGCGCGAAGGCGCGAAGGCCATGACCGTGGGGCGCCGGCGAAGGACGACCGTTTGCCGCACGGGCTCAGCGGGCAGGCACCTCGGCCGCCGCGATCGCCTCGGCGACGACGTCGTGCAGGTCGTGCACCACGGCCAGGCTGGGGTAGGGCCGGCCCGGCGCCTCTTTGCGGTCCCAGATCTTCTTACCGTTCAGGTAGACCTCGAAACGGCCCCCGCCCGCGGGCGTGAGGGTCAGGGCAAGGTCGTTGCCAAAGGCCGCATACAGCTCGGTCGCCATCCAGGCGGCCGTGGGGAAGAGCTGTCAGGTGACGCAGTACGCGATCTCTACCTGAGCCTTGCCTTCCGTCTCCGCCATGTTGCACCTCCGGTATCGCCCTGTCGCCGCGCTGTTGCAAGCGAGTGGACGCGCTCATACGCCCGCGCTCGCACGGTACCACCGCGGCGGAGTTCTGGCCACCGGCGCGGGGCCAATGCGATCACCGGGACGCGCTGCCGTGCTTCCGCCGCGGGCGTAGAATGGACGTGTCCCCGCGGCCACCCCGCCGTGTCTGGAGGAGGGAACCAATGGCGCGCCTGCTTGCCGGCACCGCCGATGGCATCTTCTGTTTGACCGAGAACCGCTCGACAACGGAGGGAACGGTGCCCGCGCCGCGTTTCCTCGCGCGCGGCGCGCGGGCGGTCTGCGCGCTTGCGGCGGAGAACGCCGTTTGGCGGCGCGGCGCGGAGGGCGAGTGGGACTGCCTCAACCCGCGCAGCGTGGAGGAGGAGGTCTGGGCCTTCGCCGCCGACCCGCGGCTGCCGGGCCGGTTCTACCTGGGCGTTTCGCCCGCCATGCTTTACCGCAGCGACGACGGCGGCGTGACCTGGCTGGCCTGCGAATCCGTGCGGCAGATCCCCGGCTACGAGACCTGGACCTTTCCGCCGCCGCCGCACATTCCCCATATCCGCTCGATCGCGCCGGACCCCGCAGTGACCGGCGGGATCTACATCGGTGTCGAAGAGGGCGGCGTCTTCCGCAGCCCCGACGGCGGCCGCAGCTGGCTCAGCCTGAACGAGGGGCTGTACTGGGACGTGCACACGGTGACGCCCACGCCCACGGCGCGCCTCTACGCCACGACGGGCGGCGGCTTCTACCGCAGCGATGACGGCGGCGACCGCTGGCAGCACTACGACGACGGTCTGGACCGGGGCTATACGGTGACGTTTGCCGCAAGTGCCGCCGCCCCCGAGCGGGTGTACACCGCCGCAGCGGCCACGCCGCCGCCGGGTTGGCGCAACGGCGCCAACGTGGTGCTCTACCGCAGTGAGGACGGCGGCACGCACTGGCAGCGGCTGGAGCAGGGCCTGCCGGCGCCGTTCGCGCGGATGGTGGGGGCGCTGGTGGCGGAGGGCGAGGAGCGGGTGTACGCCGCGGTCGCGGACACGGTGTATCGCAGCGACGACCGCGGCGAGCACTGGCAGGTGCAGGCATCTGGCCTGCCGCCGATCCAGGCGCTGCTGCCGCTCCCCGACGACGCGTAGCGCGCAGCCCCCGATTGTCGCGTCCCGTCAGGCGCCGTTGCTCGACGGCGAAGGCTTGAGCGTGGCGGCTTCCCACGCGGTGGCGGGTCTGATAGACTCGCCAGTGGTCAGACCGTCAACGCGACGGGGCGGCGGTTGCCGGGGGTATCAACCTCGCGCAAGCTCGCCCAGGCTCGCGTTTTCGGGGGGGGTCGCATAGTGGCCTAGTGCGGCGGTTTGCTAAACCGTTATCCTTCGGGATCGAGGGTTCGAATCCCTCCCCCTCCGCCACGCAGAGCCGGCCCCTGCACGCAGGGGTCTTTTCATTGAGGGCCGAGAGGGCCGAAGCGGCGAAGACAGTGTAGGATTAGCGCCTCGGCTCGCTCGGCGCCGATCGAGGACCACGGCCATGCTCAGGTACCACATCTGGACCGTCGGCTGCCAGGTGAACCAGGCCGACTCCGCGCGGCTGGGCGCCGGCCTCGACCGCGTCGGCTATGCCGCGGTGGCGAGGCCGGAAGAGGCCGATGTCGTGGTCGTCAACACCTGCGCCGTGCGCGAGGGCGCCGAAGAGCGCGCCGTGAACAAGCTGGCGACGCTCAAGCGGTTGAAGCAGCAGCGGCACGGCGAGCTGAAGATCGTGATGATGGGCTGCATGATCGGCCCGCGCACCGCCGATCTCGAGCACCGCTTCCCCTTCGTCGACATCTTCGCCCAGCCGCAGGCGTTCGACGACGTGCTGCACGGCCTCGGCGTTGACACCGACGACCTCGGCGGCGAGTTCTGGCCGGAAGCCGTGGGCCAGACGGGCGGTCCGACGGCGTTTGTGCCGGTGATCGAGGGCTGCAACAAGTTTTGCACCTACTGCATCGTGCCCTACCGCCGCGGCCGCGAGCGCAGCCGCCCGCCCGCCGAAATCCAGCACGAGGTCGCGACGCTGGTGCGCAGCGGCGTGCGCGAGGTGACGCTGCTCGGCCAGACGGTCGAAGCCTACGGCTACGACCTGCCCGATCAACCCGATCTCGGCGACCTGATGCGCCTGATCCACGATCTGCCCGGACTCGAGCGCATCCGCTTTCTCACCTCGTATCCGCGTGACATGACCGAACGCATCATGCAGGCCGTGGCCGAGCTGCCGAAGGTGTGCGAGTCGTTCAGCCTGCCCGTGCAGAGCGGCGACGACGGCGTGCTCGGCGCCATGCGCCGCGGCTACGCGCTGGGCGAGTACCGCGCCAAAGTACGGCGCGTGCGCGAGCTGATGCCGGGCGCGAGCATCACCACCGACCTGATCGTCGGCTTCCCCGGCGAGACGGAGGAGCAGTTCGCGCACTCGCTGGCGCTGCTCGAAGAGCTGCGTTTCGACAAGGTCCACGTCGCCACCTATTCGCCGCGGCCGGGCACGATCGCCTGGCGCCGCCTGCCCGACGATGTGCCGGCCGACGAAAAGAAGCGCCGCCTGCAGGCGGTTGAGCACGCGCAGGAACGGATCGCCACGGAGATCAACGCGCGGCTGCTGGGCAGCGTGCAGGACGTGCTGGTCGAAGAGATCCGCGAGGGCCGCCGCTCCGGCCGCAGCCGCACCAACAAGCTCGTCCATTTCGACGGCGCGGCGGCGATCGGCGAGTTGGTTTCGGTCCGCATCACGAAGACCAGCCCCTGGTCGCTCCAGGGCGAGGCCGCAGGGCGTGGAGCGTAGGGCATAGGGGAGGAAGCCGGAACGGGTAGCGAGCAGCTCGCCGTCCACTCTCATCTCTCCAATTTCCGCTGCGCGCGGGTCCGGCTTCAGCCTTGCGGCGCGGTGAGTACCGGGCGGCCCGCGGCGTAGATCGCCGCGATCACTTCGTCCAGCGGCGGCTCCTCCACGGTCAGGTCGGCGATGCGGTAACGGCCGACGAGGCCGGCGATCACCCGCTCCATCGGCTGCCGGTCGCTGTCCACCTCCAGCCGCAGCCGGTACGGATCGGCGCTGAGCACGCGCAGGCCCGGCTCCGGTTGCGGTTCACCCGGCTCGGCCAACTTCAGATCGATCACCTTGTGGCGCAGGAAGCCGCGCTTCAGCCGCTCCAGCGCGTCGTCGAAGATCAGCGTGCCGTGGTTGATTACCAGCACACGGCGGCAGACCTGCTCGATGTCGCCCGCGTCGTGCGAGGTGAGCAGTACCGTGACCTGCTCCTCCTCGGCAAGCTGCCGCACGAAGGCACGGATCTGGCCCTTGGCGACGACGTCGAGGCCGATCGTCGGCTCGTCCAGCAGCAGCAGCTCGGGCCGGTGCAGCAGCGCCGCGGCGATTTCGCAGCGCATGCGTTCGCCCAGGCTCAGCCGCCGCACCGGCACGTGCAGGTAGGGCGCAATCGCGAACAGCTCCACCAGCCGCGCCAGCCGCGCCCGGTACGCGCCCTGCTCCAGCTCGTAGACGTGTGCCAGCAGGTTGAAGCTGTCGGCCGGCGGCAGGTGGTACCAAAGCTGCGAGCGCTGACCGAAGACCGAGGCGATCCGATAGGTGAGCCGTTTGCGCTCGCGCCAGGGCACGAAGCCGAGCACGCGGGCGCTGCCGCCGCTGGGATGCAGGATGCCGGTGAGCATCTTCAGCGTCGTGGACTTGCCGGCGCCGTTCGGGCCGATAAAGCCGGCGATTTCACCGCGACCGATGCTGAAGCTGAGGCGATCGACGGCGGTCACCTCGCTGTACTGCGGCGCGAAGAGCGCCCGCACGCTGCCGCCGAGGCCCGGCTGTTTACGCCGGGCACGGAAGCGCTTCTCCAGCGCCTCGACCTCGATCGTCTGCATCGCCACGCCTCCCGCCGCGTGCCTGCCCCAGCCCGGCGCAGGAACCCGCACCAAAACGAAAACGCCGCGGGCCTGCTGCCCGTGGCGTCTGTGAGTTGACCGATCCGCGGCGTTCTATGCCGCCCGACCGCCTCCGCGCCGACGCACGGGCGCACGCATCGCCGCGATAAGGACGGCGCCGGCGCCTGGCATCGCTACGCGTGCGGTTTGCGACACGGTTCCTCGCTGCCTCCGACTGCTGGATCGACGCTAGCAGACCATTCGGAAGGGCGTCAAGCGTAAGCGGCGGGCGCACCGGCCACCAGCACGTGCATCCGCTGCACGGCAGTGGCTCGTACCAGCGGTAGGACGCCGGTCCGCTGCCGGCCGGCACGGGCACGACGGAAAGCCGCCGCCCCGGCGACTAACCAGCAGGACGAAGACATGGTTCTAAAACCGGCGTTCCGGGTGGTCGTGCACGCGCAGCACACGGCGATCGAGCCGGTTTTGAAACCATCTGTAAGCCGTGAAGCGCACAGTGGAGGGATAGCGTGCAGAGGTTGGGATGGCTGCTGGCGCTCGCGGGCCTCACGGCCGGGCTGGTCGCCTGCAGCAGTAACCAGAGCACTCCGGCGGCGGGAACGCAAGGCGTCGCCAGCGTAACCGCGCCGGCAGCCGTTGGGGCCAGCGTAGCGCCACAAGCGGTCGCGTCCACACCCGCGTCGGCGCCGGCGACCGCTTCGATCGCCACAGCCGTCGCTACGCCGACAGCAACAGCCGCGCACTCGCCCGCTCCGGCGACGGCCGTGGCAGTTTCCGCGCCCGCGACGGCCACCGTGTCGCTCGACCAGCCGCCGGGAGACCCGCACGGCTGGGGCTTCATGCCGGCGATGGTGACGGTCAAGGCCGGCGGCAGCGTGACCTGGACCAACCCGGCCGGCAACGAGATCCACACGGTCACCGCCGATGACGGCTCGAGCTTTGATTCGGGCGTGCTGAACGCCGGCGACCACTTCAGCCATAGCTTCGCCGCGGCCGGCAGCGTGCCCTATCACTGCAGCCTGCACCCGTGGATGAAGGGCGTGGTGCAGGTCGTGCCCTGAGCCGCTGCGCCCAGGCGCCCAGGCGCGATCAATGGCGAGCGACGGAAATTCCCGCCTGCTGCGACGAACGATCTGAATGCGGTGAGCGCGCCGCGGAGGACCGATGTGAAACCGGCGCCGCCAGACCCGGACCATGAGAGTGATCTCCTCCGCCGGTTGCGGCACGGCGACGCCATGGCACTGGAGATCTTCACCAGCGCCTATCTCGACCGTCTCTATCGCTTCGTCTTCTTCCGCGTCGGCGGCGACCAGCAAACCGCCGAGGACCTGACGCAAGAGAGCCTGGTGGCGGCGTTCGGCGCCCTGGAGCGGTTCGACGGCCGCGCCGAGGTCTTCACCTGGCTCTGCGGCATCGCCCGCCACAAAGTAGCCGACCACTTCCGCCGCCTGCAACGCCTGGGCGAGATCCGCTCCGCCTTCGTGGCCGAGCCGCGCGACCTGATCGATCCGTGTGACCTGGTCGAGCGCGAGGAACGGCGCGGCCTGGTGCTGGCTGCCCTGCGCGCCCTGCCCCCGCGCTACCAGCAGGCGCTGACACTGAAGTATCTTGACCGGCTCAGCGGCCGCGAATTGGCCGGGCAGTTGCAGCTTTCCGAGGACGCCGCGGAGTCGCTGCTGGCGCGGGCACGGCATGCCTTCCGCCGCGCCTATGGCGATCGCGGCGCGATCAACGGGGAGATCGGCAGCCATGAACGGATTTGAACCCCAGCACGCGGACGACGTGGAGCAGCTGCTGGGCGATCTGGAAGCGCCTGTTGCAACAGACGCCGGCTTCCGCGCGGGGCTGGAACACGAGCTGGCGGCGCGGCTGGCGCCCCGCCGCGGCGAGGGCCCCCTGCCCGAAGGCTGGGCCTACTGTCCGTTCGACCGCTTCTGCATCGCCGAGCAGCGGCTGCCGCGGCAGGTGCGCATGCACTGCCCCTGCCTGCACGCGGGGGCGGTGCTGCGCCTCTTCGCCGGCGGGCAGACGCCGGTTCACGCCCGGCCATGCCCGGGTCGCGCCCTGCGCGCGGCAGGTACCGACCGCGGCGAACCCGCCGGCGAGTAGCCACACCCGCCGCCGGCGGTGCTCGCCCCAATAGTGCGCGACGAGATGGAGGTATCGATGCACCGGCTCCCGTTGACCCGCTTCCCAGCAATCCTTCTGCTTGCCGCCGCGGCGCTGCTGCTACCCGCGGCCCGGCACACTCACGCCCAGGCGTCGCCCGGCATCAAGCTCGTCTCGCCCAGCGCGGGGCAGTCGGATTCCGGGCCGCTGGACGTGCACGTGCAGGTCAGCAACTTTCACATGGATGGCACCAAGATCGGCACGCCGCCCCAGCCCGGCATTGGACACTGGCACGTCTACGTCGACGGGAAGTACGCGGGCCTGAGCGTCTCCGACGTGGTCACCGTGCCCAACGACGCGCTCACCGACATTCCCGCCGGCGAGCACGAGATCAAGGTGCAACTGCACAACAACGACCACACGCCGGTGGCAGGCGACATCATCGCCACGGCGATGGTGAATTTCACCCAGGACGTGAAGTTCACGCCCGCCGGCGGCAGCCCTTCGATCAAGATCATCTCGCCGGCAAACGGGGCGCAGCTCTCCACCACGCGGCCGAACGAGATCAAGGTGCAGATCACCGGCCTGAAGCTGGACGGCACCAAGATCGGCACGCCGCCGCAGCCGGGTGTCGGCCACTGGCATATCTATATCGACGGCAAGTACGCGGGGCTGAGCGTCTCCGACTCGATCACCATCCCCAACGACGCCCTGCCGCAGATCGCGCCGGGGCAGCACGAGATCAAGGTCCAACTCCACAACAACGACCACACGCCGATCGCCGGTGACATCACCAACGCGATCACCGCGACGTTCGGCGCGGGGCAGGTCGCCGCCGGGGCGCCGCCGGCCGCGGCGAATGGGCTGCCGGGCTCCGGCAACGGCGGCTACCTGAACGGCCACGGCGCGGACCGCTGGCTGGTGGGACTGCTGATCGCGGCCGGCCTGCTCCTGCTGGGCGGCGCCGGCTGGTTCGGGCGGCGCGCCCGCTCCTCGGGCCGCTGAGATCGGGACTCAGGTTTCATGGAGGCCGCCGGCTCGGCCGGCCGGCGGCCTCCGCCACGCCGAAGCGGGCAGGCAGGCGCGACGATCGGTTCGCTGCCGGCACGATGCGTACGTGCGGGCAAAGGCGACCTCGCCGCAAGAGAGACGAACGGGCGTGGGCAAGCGAGCGAAAGGGCAGCGGCAAGCTCTGCCGGCTGCCTTCGCGCGTGGCGCGCTGCCGTACGTGGCGTTGGGCCTCTTGCTGGGCGTGGCCTGCGGGGGCGCGGCGCGCCCGAATCCAGCCGCGCCCCCTGCCGCAGCCGCCGGAAGCGAGCGGGTTGTCGCGCCCGTGAACAGCCCCGCGCCGGCAACGGCCGCCGCCATGGACACGCCGGCTTCGACGCTCGCGGTCGCTACGCCATCGCTGCCGGCGCTACGTGCACCCGCCGGCACGCCCGCCGCCAGCCCTCCACCCGCGCCCGCTGTTGCTGATGCGCCGCGCGTGGCCGCGCAGGGCTTTCATATCGATGCGAGCGGCGGCAGCTACGCCATGGTGGTCGAGAATCCGGGGCCGGCCGCCGTGGGCGTACGCGGTGAGGTGCGCTTCGCTGGCGCGTCGCCGGGGCAGGCGAAGGTGCGCAGCTTCGTCATCCCCTACATCGCGCCGCTCGGCCGCCCCGGCTGGGCGGAGGCGCTGCCGGCCTCCGCGGCCGCCTCGCCTACCCGGATGGACGTGATGCTCCGCCCGCTGCCTCCGGGGGACTCGAGCAGCACCGCCGTCGTCGTCGTCGTCACCGGCGTGACGGACGCGACGCCGCCGCTCGCCACGCTGCTGCTGACCAATCACAACGCCGTGCCGGTCCGCAACGCGTGGCTCAGCGTCGTAGCCTACGCGGCGGACGGCAACGTGATCGGCGGCGGGGGGCGCACGACGCCGGACTTGGCGCCGCACCTGGACACGCAGCTTGTGGTGCCGCTGCCCGGCGTGGCGGCGCCGCCGCGCGTCGAAGGCTTCCTCAGCTTCACCGCAGACACGCGGCTCGGCGCGCGACCATGAGCGCGGCAGGGCACGGCTCGCAGTCCGGTGCGCGAGCGCCGGGCGATTGCTGCTGGTGAAACCCATCAGAAGGAACGGTGAGGGGGTAAGGGACGGCGGCTCCTCCTCCCCACCGCGCACGCACCCCGACGATTCAGAGGCCGGCCGCCGTCCCTATCAGTAGTACGCGGCCGCGGCGCCGGCGGATTCGAGGCGTCGTCTTAGCCGCGCATCGCGCGCGGGTCGAGCCCCTGTGCCAGGC
>DATGEL010000043.1 GCA_035310145.1 Dehalococcoidia bacterium | reverse complement strand
ACGCGCACCGTTGACCCGGAAACCGGCGAGTGGCGCTCCGAGCTGCGCGCCGGGTTTGCCGACGGCGGCGCGACCGTCGCCGACCGCCTCCAGCGGTTCGCGGCGCTGGACCTGGAGCGCAAACGCAAACCGGGCACTGGGCGCCCGAAGCCCGCGTGCCCGCACTGCGGCGACGAGGCCGAACGCGGCTGGGTTTGCCGCGGCTGCAACGCCGTGGTGGACGAGCAACCGCTGAATGGGAAAAATTCCCATTCAGACGGCGAAGGGCCGGACGCCGCCGACTGTGTCGATAGTCGTATCTATACTGGGAATTTTTCCCATTCAGACGGCCAGGGGTGGAAAAATTCCGCTTCAGACGAGCCGCCGAACGTGACGCCCATGCGCCGCGTGCGCACGTCGCAACGCTGTGCTGAGCCGGACTGCGACGGCTACCTGCTCTGGGACGGCGCCGGCTGCTGGGTCTGCGAGGCGTGCGGCACGCTCAGCGGCTACGCCGTGCGCGAGGACGCTCCGGCGGGCGCGGCGGCGGGAGGCGACTGATGGCGCCCACGCTGCCCGCCATCTCCGCCCGCCACGGCGCCTGCTGCGTCTCGGTCTGGTGCGCCTACTGCCAGGCGTGGCACACGCACGGCCTCGCCGGGCGGCAGCCTGCGCCCGGCGAATCGCTCGGCCACTACGCGGCCCACTGCCACCGGCCGGATTCGCCGTACCAGGACGGCTACGAGCTGCAGTACGTCGGCGCCTACACGCCCGGCGTGCGCACGGCGCCGCGTTGTACGGCCACGACGAAGGCCGGGGCGCCGTGCCCGCGTGCGCCCATGCACGGCCAGACGCTGTGCTACGGCCACCATCCGGCGTGGCGCTGGCGGCGCAAGGGCTACCGCCATCCCGAGGACTACGCCATCGATTGCTGGGTCGCTGGCATCGAGCGGCGCATTCGCGCACGTCGGAGGCACAGCGCATGAACCGCCGCCCGACGCTCGCCGCGCAGACGCGCGCCATTCTTGCCGCCGTGCATGCGGAGGAATACCCGCCGCCGCCGCCGAAACGTCGCCGGCCGCTGGCACACCAGCACCTCGATCTGGTGGCGCCGCGCCGTACAGCCAGCGCCAAGCAGGCGCAACCTGTGAGGAAACGGGCATGACGACGGAGACGGGGCGCCGCGGCATTGCGGCGGTGGCGACGCTGCGCCTCGAACGCGACGCGACGTTTCGCCCGGCGGGCGAGCGGCCGGCGAGCTGCCGGGCGATCGGCACGGTGCTCGATGACCGGCAGCCGGCGAACAAGGCGGCACAGTGGCTCGAGCTCTGGCTGTACGGCGCGGCGGCCGAGCGCCTGGCGCCGCGGCTGCGTATCGGGGCCGTCGTCCGCGCCGCCGGCCGGCTCGAACATCGGCGCGGCGAGATCGGCGGGGTGGACCACTGCGCCGTGCGGATTCACGTCGCGGAGGCCGCGATCGTGACACCGGCGCCGAAGGTTGGATGGGAGGGTGCGAGCAATGGCGCATGATGCGATCAGACCCACAAGCGGCAATGCCGTGGGGCCATACCAGTGCCGGCGATGCGGGGCGATGCTCGCCGCCGCAGACCTGAGCGGGCCCTGTCAAGGCGGCAACGCCGCCGAGCTGGGCGGCTTCGAGCATCTGAAGGAAAGGAAGTAGCGCCGTGCTGATGCGGAATCCGAGCGGCCAGGTGGTCGATGTCCAGTACGTGATGAAGGCGGGACGCGTGGTGGCCCGCACGGAAACGCACGTCGCGCGCTACACCGTGCCCGCGCCCGCGCGCAAGGCGGAGCCAGAGCCGGAGCCGACGCCGTTTGCCGGGCAGCACCCGCTGCCCGCCTTTCTCAAGGTGCGCGCCGCGCAGATGCGTCGCGAGCAGCGTGCGGGGGGGCGGCCGCTGCCGCTGCCGCCCCACCAAGCGTCGGCGAGGAAGGCGCCGGGCTGCCAGCCGCGGGGCGAGGCGATGCGGGAGTTGATGGACGTGCGCCCGGTGCGCGATCTGCGGGACGGCTGGCAATGACGAGCGCGAAGCCGCAGATCGACAGCGAAGAGGCCCGCTTCCACGCGGAGGAGCAGCAGCAGGCGGCGCTGCGCGAGGCGGCGTTTTACGCCGGCTTGCCGGAGGAACGCCGTGCGGGCACCGAGCAGGCGGAGCGCCGTGCGAAGCAGCGGGCGGCGCACCTGGCCGCGGAGATGGCGCGGTGGGACGCCGAACGCGCGGCGTTCGTCGCGGCCGAGCGCGCCGAGGCGAAGGCGCAGCGGATCGCGGCGGCCATCGCCGCGCGTGAGGTGTTTTTCGCCGAGTTCAGCGACCATTACCGGGCGCTCACGGCGGCGGTGCGGCCGTTCGTGGACGAGCTGCGCCAGGTGCTGGATCGGCTTGAGGCGTTCGACCGCCACGACGCGGCGGCGATGGACGTGCCCTACACCGAGGCCGCGCGCACGGACGGCCAGCGCCAGCTGCTGACGTGGCTCGCCTGCGAGCTGCGCCGCGTGCCCGAACTCGTATCGGTGGCGGTGGCGACCCCCACCGGTATCATGCAGCCCGAGCCGGCGTTTGTCCTGGGCCCCGCCTGGACGCCGGACACGGAGGCCGAGCGGGCGGCGCTGGCCGAGGCGAAGGCGGCGCACCTGGCGCAGATCGAGGCCGACCGCGCCCACCTCAAGCATTTTCTGGTACCGCCAGCGTGGTGGCCGAAGACGATGCCGGGTGTCCTGTACAAGCCGCTCTGAACGGAGGCATGGGCCATGCGTGACGTTGACCGGCGGCTGCTACGTCTTGAGCTGCGCGTGCTGCCGCCACAGCGCCGCGTGTTCGTCATCGAGCCCGACGAACCGTGGCCGGCGGGGGCCGGCGAGCGCGATCTCGTGATTCGGCTGCCGGACTGGCTGACGCCGCACGTGGCGGATCGGCGGTAGGGCGATGCGCGAGCAGAAGGCCTGCTGCCAGGGCACGCGGCGGGACGGCCAGCCGTGCACCGTGCGGCCGCTTGTGGGCGACCGGTATTGTTTCGCCCACTCCGCGGCGACGCGCGACAAGCGCACGGCGGCGCGGCGCGAGGGCGGGCGCAACCGCAGCACGCTGATTCGCGCCAGCCGCGGGCTGTCGCCGGAGTTGGCGACGCTGCAAGAGGCGCTGGTGCGCTTGTTCAGCGAAGTGAAGGCGGGCACGGTTGCGCCGCGCTCGGCCGAGGTGATGGCCACCGTGGCGCGGGTGGTGCTGGAGTTTGGCCGGTTTGCGTTCGACATGCACGACGCGGCCGAGCTGCGCCGGCGGCTGGATCATCTCGAAGCGCAGCTCGGCGCGGGGGGCGTACGGGCGGGGTAGGTGGTGGTGCGATGACGAGCGGACCCGTACTGATCGACCTGGATCTGGCGGCGCAGGACGAATGGACGCCGGCGTTCAGCAGCGCCGAGGGCGGCCTGAGCGCGCTTGAGGCGCGGTTGGGGCAGCTGGAAGCCGCGGCGCTGGCGGCCGATGGCGCCCTGGCCTCCGTGGCGGAAAGCGCGGCGGCCCTGGCGCTGCCGGCCGCGGCGGACGCGCAGGCGGTGACGGCGCTGACCGTGGTGATCGAGGAGAACACCGCGGCGATGACCGAGAACGCCGGCGCCACGGAGGCGGCGTCGCTGGGCTACGCGCGACTCTCCACGTCCGGCGCGTCGCTGGGCGCCTCCATGCCGATCGCCGCCGCGGCGCTCGGGCTGGTCGCGGCGGAAGCCGTGAAACTCTCGGCCGGCTTCGACCTGGCGATGAACAAGATCGAAGCGATGGCCGGCGTGGCGCCCGCGGCGATCGGCAAGCTGAAGGACCAGGTGCGCGACCTCAGTAACCAGACCGGCGAGAGCACGCAGCAGCTTGCCCAGGGGCTCTACTACATCGTCAGCGCCGGCTTTCAGGGCGCGGACGCGATGACGATCCTCGCGCAGACGACGCGTGAGGCGCAGGCGGCGCAGACCGACGCCAAGCCCGTGGCCGACGCCACGACGAGCGCCCTGAAAGCGTACGGACTCCAGGCGAGCGACACGGGGCACGTGCTGGACGTGCTGCACGCGACGGTGGTCAACGGCAAGATGGAGTTCGCGGGGCTGGCCTCAAGCATCGGCCGCGTGCTGCCCATCGCCGCCCAGAGCGGGGTCAGCCTGGAAGAACTTGGCGCCAACATCGCCACGCTGACGCAGAAGGGACTGTCGGCCAGCGAAGCGGTGACCGGCGTGCGCGCCGCTCTGCTGAACCTCGAAGCGCCGAGCAAGCAGACGCGCGACGCGCTGGCCGCGCTGGGCCTGTCGGCCGACGAGGTGCGGCAGAGCATCCGCGACCGTGGCCTGCTCGCCACGCTGGACGATCTCGTGCAGAAGACGCACGGCAACGTGGACGAGCTACACCACCTCTTCCCCAACATCCGCGCACTCACCGATGTGCTTGGCACGGCGGGCGGCGACCTTGCGGACTACAAGCGCAACCTCGATGCCGTGACCAACAGTTACGGCGTCTCGGGCAAGGCGGCGCAGGAGTACAGCGACACGACCGCCGCGGCCTTCGAGCGCGCCGCGACGCGCGTCAAGAACGCCTGGGCGGAACTCGGCGATGGCATTGTCGCCGGCGTGAAGAAGGGCAACGACTTCCTGACCGGCACGCCGCTGGGCAGGATCCTGCTGGGGGAAGGGGCCAGCGTTGTCGGTCCCCTCGCCGATCCGTTTCTCGGGCTGGGCGCCCTCGGCAACTGGCTCTTCGGTGGCGGCGGCCCTTCCGCGCCGAAAGCGGGCACCGGGGGCTACCCGATGCCCGTGGCTGGCCCGGAGGGACAGTCGCTGGATCTGGCCACGATCAACCAGGGGCGCGTGGCGATGGGCCAGACGCCGTTCACGGCGGAGGACCTGGTGCGCGCCTCGGCGGGAGAGGCGCCGATCGCCCGCGGCTTCACGCAGCCGGTGGACGAGGCGACGCTGAAGAGCATCGACGCGCTGCACAAGCTCCTGCTCTCGGTCGAGGACGACAAGGCGTCGGTGGACGCCGCCTTCGCCAGCCCCTTGCCCTGGGACAGCGGCCACGTGCAATCCATGACCAGCGAGGCGGACGGCCTCAAGGTCGCGTTGGAACAACTCAAAGAAGCGAAGGCCGACGCGTCGCAGCCGGTGGCGGAGGAGATCGCCAGCGACGACACCGTGCGGGCGCTCAGCTCCGAGGCGGCGGCGCTGCTCGACCTCAGGGACAAGGGGCAGGCGTCCGGCGACCAGCTCGACCGGCTCAGTCAGTTGCAGCAGGTGTTGATCCCGCAGGCGCGCGACCACGCGCAGGGCGTGAACACGCTGGCCTCAAGCATCCGTACCTGGGGTACGGAGATGGTGAACGGCAACATCAGCATCGACCGCTACAACCAGTTGTTGCGCGATTCCGGGGCGTTGACCGGGCCGTACGCGCAGGACGTGGGCGGACTGGTCAACCAGTTCGCCGCGCTCTACGACCAGCAGGCGAAGGTCAAGCAGACGCAGGCGGACCTCAAGCAGCAGATGTCTGACGTGGCCACGTCGGGAACCGGGTTCATGAACACCGGCATTGGACTGACGAAAGAGTTTTTGCTGCAGGATCAGGAGAGTGCGGGCGCCGCGGTCAAGGGCGACCTGGAGCAGGGTGCGGCCACGGCCAAGCCGGATCTGTCGACCTACAACAGCAGTCTGCTGACGCAGGCGTCGGCGGGCGGTCTGGCGGCGGCGGGGGCGCTGCAGGCGCAGCTCGACCGCAAGTTCACGGCGAACGCCACGCTGACGATCACCACCAACCACGTGGACACCTACGTCGGCAACGCCGGCTACAGCGTCGGGCTTGGTCCCGGCTCGCTGCCGGCGGGCACGGGCTCCGTGCCCGGCACCGGCTTTGTCAATCCCGGCCGCGGCTACGCCAGCGCGGGCGAGTCCGCGGGCGCTTTCGGCTACGAGAGTGAAGGGGAATCCTACGATGCCTTCGGCGCGAGCGGTGGCTCACCCGCACTGCCCACGATCCACGACTACGTGGCCGAGGCGGCGCGGAAGGCGAAGCCGGCGGCGCGTGCACGCGGCAGCGGCGCGGCGCGGGCGAAAAGCGACGCCGCGGCCATCCGCGCCGAGGTGCGCCAGAGCGTCCAAGATCTGCAGAGCGAGTTGGACGACGACCTCGCGGCGATTGACGAGATCATCAACCCGGACGGCAAGAACGCGTTGGTGGCGCGCATCATCCAGGACATCCACAACCCGGACAGCGCGGCGGGGATTGCGGACGCGACGACGACGGTGATCCGCGAGGCGCTGGCGGGGGCGCAGGGCGGCGCCAACGTCTCGGTTGACACGCTGGTGAGCGCCGTCTGGGCGCGGCTGAGCAAGGGCGTGACCGACCCGGCGAAGCTGGCGCAGTTGCAGGCGGACATGCAGCCGCTCGTGGACACCTTGACCGGCGCGGCGGGGCCGCTGGCGGAGATCGCGGATTCGACCAAGCAGCAGAACGCGCTCACGGACTGGTTCGACCAGATTGCGGACCCCACCAGCCTGAAGTCGAGGGCACGGGGCGCTGAGGCGGCGCTGGCGGGCGGCAACACGGACGTGCTCAGCACGATCCTGTTTGGCTCCGACCCCACGCACGTCAGCCAGTCCATGCTCAGCAACCTGGCGCAGCTCGTGCCGCAGATCCAGAAGGCGATCTTCGACGCGATCGACCCGAACGATCCGCAGTCGGTGGCGAAGGCGCAGCAGGAGATGGCGGCGCTGGAGAAGGCGTTGCAGCAGGAGGCGGACAGCAACCCGATCGTGATCAGCACGACCTCGGCGCAACTGCAGGCGACCTACCAGCGCGACAAGCTGAACGCCACGGCGGCGAACAAGCCCGCGCCGAAAATGCCGGTGGACATCGACAGCCTCGCCGCGCAGATCGTGCAGGCGTTGGGCACGGACCCGATCGACTTCGGCGTGATCGTCGGCCTCTACCTGCAGGCGGGCGAGGAGATCGGCACGCTCGATGCGGCGGTGCAGAAACGCGTGACCGACGCGCAGCAACGCGCGATTGCGGCGGCGGCGGCGGCGAACGCGGCCGGGCAGCAGAAGCAGCTCACGGCGCGAACCCAGTCGGCGCTGGCAGAAGCCAGCGATGAGTCCAAGGTGTTGGACTCGATCGCCAAGAACGAACCGATCGCCAAGCGCGCCGTGGACGTGGAGGCGATTGCTCAGCAGATCGTCGCCGCCTACGCCAAGGACCCGCCGGACACGGCATACATCCTCAAGCTGTTTCTCTCGGCGGGGGACCAGGTGGGGCAGGTGTACGACCGCGTGATCAAAATGATCTCAGACGCGGGCGGCGACGTGCAGAAGGCGTCCGCGGCCCTGCAAGGACTCGCAGAGAACGCGGCGGGGCAAACGGGACAAGAGGCGGCAGCGGCGGCTGCGGCAAAGGCGGCGGCGAAACATACACCGGCGGCGCTTGCCGCCCAGGAGCAACAGGATCTGCTGGATCAGGGCATCAAGGCGCTCGCCAAATACGGCGATCCGATCCTTGCGGCGCAGAACACGGGATACGACGTACCGATCCCCGGCCTGACGCTCGAACAGGCAAATGGCTATCGCAAGAACCCGAACACGGGCCGCGGGCCGGGGCAGGAAGGGCTTGGCGGCGGCGGCCGTGGCGGCGACAGCGGCCCGGAAATCGGGTTGGCGAACCCGATCAGCATCGGTGGCGCGGCCTACATCAACCCCTACGGCGGCGTGGCGGCCCTGCAGCAGCCGGTGCTGGAGGCGCTCGGGGCGGCGGCGAAGGCGATGCAGTCGCTGGTTGAGCAGCAGAAGCAGGAGAAGCTCAAGCCGATGCAGGTCCACGTGATCAGTGTGCTGGACGGGCGCACGGTGGGCTACAGCGTCGATCACACGCTGGGCGGCGCGGCGGAGATGGCGGGACTGGGCATGCCCTTCCCCGCCGGCGGCCCCGCGGGCGGGGTGGTGCGCTGAGATGGCGGAGAGCACACGGCAACGGCTCAACGACGGGGCGGCCAAGCTGGTGCAGGCGGTGCAGTTGACGGAGCAGGCGCAGGCGCTCCTGGGAGCGGCCGGCGACGGCTCCGCGCAGCAACTGCGGCTCGGCGCCGTGCTCGCGCTGCCGGGCGTGCAGGCGAACGCGGCGGGGGCGCTGCACGCGGCGGCGAAGCTCGCCGATGCCGGGGCGCTCATCGCAACCGCCGCCGCCGACTTCGCCGCCGTCTCACGGGGCTGCCTCGCGACCGCCGTGCAGTACCACGGGCTCGCCCAGGCGCTGCTGCAGCAGGCCGCGCCGTTTGCCCCGCCGTCGCCGAGCCTCGCCGAGCTGCACCAGCAGGCGAGCGAGCAGCGGGACTAGCGTTCGCTTGCTGGCACTGGCGTGCTGTTGCCCATGGGCACCATGGCTGCGCAGCGCCGCGCCCGTGGGCGGCGCGGAGAAACCTCGCGTAGATCTACGCGAGGTTTCGGGGTGCCCCCGCGCGCGGGGGCGTTGCGTCTGTGCCGGATCGTGTTCAAAAAATGAAAATGTCCGTCCCCCGCGCGCGGGGGCGTCGCGTCCTGGCCTCACCGTGAGCAAACGTCTTCTGAGAAAACGTTTCGTTCGCCGGCAATGGCGTGCTGGGTACAATTGTACCCAGGAGGCTCACCATGCTTGCGGCCGCTATCTGTTTGTTGACGTAGTTCCGGCTCCAGCCCCAGCGCTCGCGGCAGGAGGTATCGAAGTCGGTAGAGCCAGCCTCGCGTGAATTTTTAACGATTCACCAGCGGCGCAAGCAGAACGCCCTCGCGCGCGTGGGCGTCGCCGGAGAAACCTCCCGTCGATCGACGGGAGGTTTGTTCCCGTCCCCCGCGCGCGGGGGCGTCGCGTTAACGCTGTTTCCGAAACGGAAACGGCTGCCGCGACGTCCGTCCCCCGCGCGCGTGGGCGTCGCGGAGAAACCTCGCGCAGATCTGCGCGAGGTTTGTTCCCGTCCCTCGCGCCCGCGGGCGGCGCTTTAAAAATCAAAGGTTCTAAGGAACAACTCGCGCGGCGCCTTCGCGCCCGTGGGCGTCACCCCTTCAATCGCGCGCGTCTGGGCGCGCCGGTGCGCGCTGGTGCGCGGCGCGCCGGACGAAGGCACGGCGAAGGCGCCGCCCCCGCGCAGGAGACGGCGCCGGCCACGTGGGAACACGGCTACCAGCTAGACCGCCGCAATGCGGATAGACTCGATCGCGCCGTCGAATTCCTCCTGGCGGATGACCGCGAGGATGACCGCGCGGTGTTCCGGCAGCGCCCGCACGAGGCGGGCGATGTAGAACTGCCATTCGCGCTCTTCCTGCAGGCGCGCCGCGGACACCAGTTCATCGACGGCGTGCCAGGCCCGCGTACCGCGGGGGATGAGCGCATCGACCGCGGCCTGCGCCGCATCCTGCGCCGCATCGGCCGCGCGGTACGTCCGGAAGCAGCCGAATTCCAGCGCGCTCCACGCGGCGACTTCCTCGGGGCGGGCGGACAGGGGGCGATCGTCGGTCGTCTCGGTCGTCATGGTGGGTTACCCTTTCTTCTCTGCTTAGCGGTTGAGCCACGCTTCGAGGTGCGCGGCGACCTGCAAAACGCCTTCAACCGTCGTCTGTCCCGGCTGCCGCCCCACGATGGCCGTGGCGGCCTGCAAAGCGGCGATCCGGGCTGCAAGGGCATTCGGCGCAGCCGCGTACGCTGGTGAGCCGCTGGGCGCGTCAGACGCGGCCTCCGCGGCGGCCTCCGGCGCAATCTCGCGCACGTAGCCCGCCTTGTCGAGCCCGACGCGCACACGCTGGCCGACGGCGGGCAGGGCGAGGCTGGCGAACTTGCTAACGTTCAACCAGCCCTCGCGGTCCTGAAGCTGGAAGCCCGTGCCGTTGACCGTGCGCACCGTGCCGGACAGCGCGGTATAGCCGTTCGTGGTCATCGCTACCGACCTCCCGCGCAGCCGGCGCAGAGCGTAATCGCCGCGCCGCCGTCCCAGCCGTTCGTGTAGGTGCGCACGCCGGACGTTCCGCCGCAGTGGTAGCAGCGGGGCAGCGCCGCTGCCAGACTGTGGCAGCACGTCCGCCGCGCGGCGTAGCCCTTGCAGGTGCACGTCCAGCCGCCGCGGACCAGGCTGACGCTGTAGACGGTCTCGCCGTCTGAGCTGAGGGCGCCGTACTCGCTCGGCGAGCGGTAGCCGAGTTCGACGGTGTGGGGGTCGCGGGCCGTAGAATGGGTGCGGGGGGAAGTCGCGTTCATGGTGGGTTCCTCCTGATTGGCCCGGCGGGTGTCGCAAGCACCTGGCCGGGCCGCTTGCTGTCTGCGCGGTGTCCGCGTGTGGCCTCCCTTCACTGATAACAATACTACAACTCACGAGAACGTGTCAATAGTTCTCTTGAAAATAAAACGGTTATCTGGACAGATAGCCCGTTCTCGTGTAGACTCGTAACAACGGAGGTGAGGAGATGCCCACGACGGGCGAAGATCAGTTGCTCCGCGTCCCTCAGGTGGCCCAGCGGCTGGGACTGAGCACCGCCACGGTGCTGGCCTGGCTGCGCGATGGCCGGCTGAAGGGTTTTCGGCTCGGCGGCACGCGCGCGGGCTGGCGGGTGCGAGCGGAAGACCTCGATGCGTTCATTGCCGATCGCGCTGGTGAGCGAGGCGACGCACCATGAGCGAGCAGCCACGAGCCGCGATTTACGTGCGCGTGTCGAGCGAACAACAGGAAGACAACTCCAGCCTTGCCAGTCAGGAAGCGGCGTGTGCGGTCTACTGCGAGACACACGGCTACGCCGCGGCTGCTGTCTACCGTGACGTGCATACGGGCAGCCAATGGCGAGAGCGCCCAGGGCTGCACCGCCTGCTGATAGCACTGCGGCCGGACGGCGTTTCCGTGGTGGTCTGCTACGCGCTGGATCGGCTCAGCCGCGATCAAACGCATCTCGGGGCGATCGTCGATCTGCTCGATGACGCCGGCGTGCGCCTGGAGTTCGTGACCGAAAACTTCGAGCAGAGTGCCGTTGGCACGTTCATTCGCAGCGCAAAGGCGTTCGTCGCGCAGGTCGAACGCGAGAAGATCATCGCCCGCACGGGGAGTGGGCGCACCGCACGGGTGAAGGCGGGGAAGCGGCTCGCCGGTGGGAAGCCGCCGTATGGCTACCAGTGGACGACGGTGACGAAAGAAGCGCTCACCCCAGAACAGAGCGAGAAAGTGATCGTCCGCCGCATCTTTGCCGCGGCGGCTGCGGGATGCGGGCCGCGGGTGATCGCCAACCAGTTGACCGCGGGGGGCGTGCCGAGTCCGATCGGGCAGGCGCGGTGGTGGCACACGACGGTCCGGGGGGTGCTGCGCAACCCGCTCTATATGGGCGAGAACCGGGCGCTACGCTGGCAAGCCGTGCCGACACAGAAGCCCCGCGCCGGCGCCAAGCGCCACCACAGCGGACGTATCCGCGAAGACGCCGCGCAGATCATGCTCGCTCCCGTCGAACCGCTGGTGAGCGCAGCCACATGGAGGGCGGCACAGGCGACGTACCGGCCGGCAGCGCCGGTCAGCGACCCTGAGGCCGTGACATTGCGCGGGCATGTGGTCTGCGGCGGCTGCGGCCGGGCGATGGCCCTCTATCGCTACGTGGATGGCCGGCGCGCCTACCGCTGCGCCGGCGAAGCCGGCTGTCTGCCCCGCCGCAGCGTTGCGGCGTCGGCGGCGGACGCGGCGGCATGGCAAACGGCGCAGCGTATTCTGCTCAACCCCGACCTGATCCGCGTGCAGGTCGAGCAGCGCGCCCAGCGCGATCCCGTGCGCGACGAGATCGCGTCGCTCGATCGGCAGCTCGCGAAGGCGCGGCGCAGTCAAGCGAACCGCGCCTTCGCGCTCGGCGGCGTGGATGAGCCGGACGCGCAGGCGCCGCTCCTGGCGGCGCTCAAACACGACGCCGCGTTGATCCGACAACTCGAAGCCGAGAAAGCCGAGCTGCTGACGCAGCGCCTCGACTGGGAAGCGGCGTCCGCGCGGTTGGCGACGCTCAGTACGTGGTGTCAAACGGTGGCCAGCAACCTGGACCGCTTCGACCCCGACGATCGCCGGCTCGTGTACGCCGCGCTCGGCGTGCGGGTCATCGTTGCGCAAGACCGAAGCGTGCATGTTGAGGGCGACGTTCCTCTTGAATGTGCAAGCGTACAAGGCCGCGAGTAGTCCAGCCCGAACATGTCTTCGATCACGACGCGGTGGCTGAGGCCGATGCCGAGGGCGAAGCGGCCGCGGGCGGCGAGCTGCGCCGTCAGCGCCTGCTGCGCCAGCGCCGCCGGGTGGCGCGGATAGGTCGGCACCACGGCGGTGCCCAGCTCGATGCGCTGCGTCTCGCGACCGGCGATGGCGAGCGTGGTGATCGCCTCGAGGTCGAAGACGTTGGGCAGCCAGGCGGAGGCGAAGCCGGCCCGCTCGGCCTGCTGCGCCGCCTTGACTATGCCGTCGATCGTCGGCTGCCCGCCGGGCATGGAGAGCATCGTGCCGATATGCATGGACCGCCTCCGGGCGAGGAAACAGGGAATGGGGAACAGGGAATAGAGGGGTCGGAAGCGCTCCGATCGCTTGTCTGCGGCGCCGGCTCAGCGTACGCGAAGCGGCGCCGGGCAATGATAGCATGCGCGTGCGGGGCCGGGAGTGCAGGGCCGTCTCGCGATCCACCGTGTACCGCCCCTGTTCCCTGTTCCCTGTTCCCTGTCCCCTATTCCCTCGCCCGGAGGTGCCGCATGTTTATCGCCATGAACCGCTTTCAGATCGCGCCGGGGCAGGGCAAGGCGTTCGAGGAGCGCTGGGCCACGCGCGAATCGTATCTGAAGGACGTGCCCGGCTTCGTCGGCTTCATGCTGCTCAAGGGCGACAGCGAGGGCGAGTACATCAGCCACTCGACCTGGCGGGACCGCGCCGCCTTCACCGCCTGGACGCAGTCGCCCGCCTTCAGCGCCGGCCACGCGCAGGGCTCGATGGCGGGTATGCTCTCCGGCCCGCCGCACGTCTCGCTGTACGAGGCCGTGCTCGTCGGACCGTAGGCAGCCGGCAGAGTCTCCCACGAGCGCGGCGGGCGTGCTACGGTGCAACGTGCAGGAGCGATCCGGCAAACCCGGCACTGCCTTGCGCGCGGCAGCGCGGCGCCACGAGGAGCGACCATGACCACGCAGGACACGCACGACGATACCGACAGCGCCGCGCAGGCGTCGGAGTGGCCCGAGCTGGAGAAGCTCGTCGCGGACGTAAAGACGAAGCGCGCGGAGGAGCTGGCCCGCCAGGAGGAGCAGCGCACCCGCGCTCAGAAGGCGCAACAGGACGCGGAGAAAGCCTGGGAGACGCTGCGCGCCCAGGCGAGCCTGGACGACCTGGCGGAGAAGCTGGGCGAGCTCGGTGTAACAGCGCGGACCACGGAAACGGTCGCTGGTGCTAATTCGGCGGCGCTGGAGCTGTCGCGCCTGCCCAAGGGCGAGACGGCGATCATCCGCGTCGATACCTCACCCTCGCGCAGCGGTCCGCCGCGCACCACGATCCAGGTGCAGCGCGGCACGCAGCAGCTCTCGCCCACCACCCTGAACGTGAACACCAACAGCGAGCTGCGGAAGCAGCTGATCGAGATCGCGCAGAAGCTGCTGGGCTAGCCACCGCGGACCTACCACCGCCGCCCGTGAACGCGTGTCTCCTTTCCCGCCTCGGGAAGGGACGGCTTTCGCTGCGAGGACAGGCTTGGGCGGCCAGCGCCGGCGCCCCTGTCGCCGTGTGCCGCGATTCCTGTTTCTTTGCGCTTTGCAAGCCGTGCGCGGCAATTGCTTGCGAGTTCGGCGCGTGTCGGCCGCCTTTGCTTGACAATGCCGGGGTCGCTGGATATGCTCGCGCCGTTCCGCGCCCCGTACCCGCGGGGAGCGCGATCTGAAATCGAGGAGAGTGCGATGGCCGATCGGTTTCAGCGCCCGATTTCCCGGCGGCGGTTTGTGCGCGGCACGGCCTCCCTGAGCGCCGGCCTGTTCGGCCTGGCGATCGCCGGCTGCAGCAGCAGTAATAACAACGGCAACACCAAGAAGGCGAGCACCGTGGCGCCCGCAGCCAGCCAGGCCGCCGCGGCCACAACCGTGGCGGCGACGCGCGCGGCAACGGCTGCCGCCGGCGCCTCGGCCGCGGCTTCGGCTGCCGCCTCACCCGCCGCGGCGCGCAGCCCCGCGGCAAGCACGCTCAAGCTCCCCGGCGACGTGGGGTTCGGCTTCATCTCCTCGTTCACCGGGCCGCTGGCGACGGTCTACCAGGAATTCGTGGCCGGCGCCAAGCTGGCGATCGACGAGATCAACGGCAGCGGCGGCGTCGGCGGGGTCAAGTTCACGCTGGAGCAGGCGGACGACCAGTCGAACCCGGCCCAGGTGCCCGCCGCCGCGCTGGGTGTGGTCGATAAAAAGTTGCACTTCTGCATCGGGCCGATCGGCTCGAACGCGATCAGCGCCTCGCCCGCGCTCAACCAGGCGAAGATCATCCAGTGCGGCTACTCGGACAACCCCCAGCTCGCGGACGCGTCCAAGTTCCCCTACTCGTTCCGCTTCGTCTGGTCGGCCGAGCAGTCGTCGAAGCTGCTGATCGATTACTTCACCAAGCAGCTCAAGTTCACCAAGATCGCGATCCTGGCCGAGAACACCGTCTACGGCCAGACCGACGCGCCCACCACGTCCAAGTACATGGACAGCCTGAGCCTCAAGCCCACCGTAAATGAGTACTTCCAGTCCGGCACGGCGGATTTTACGCCGCTGCTGCGCAAGGTCCAGGACGCGGGCAGCCAGGCGATCGTCTGGTGGACGCAGGGCGGGCCGGAAGCCATCACCGTGCTCAAGAACATGAACGACATCAAGCTGGATCTGCCGATCGCGGGCATTGGCTTCGCCGGCGGATTGGTGAAGGGCGTCGTGCCCGACGCGCTGCTGGACAAGACGCTGTCAGTCGCCTGGAAGCGGCTGACCTACAGCGACAGCGAGCCGATCTCGCAGAAGGTGAAGGACTGGAACAAGCGGCTGGGCGACGCCGGCGGCCTGGGCAAGATCGGCAGCGGCGGCACCTCGCCCTTCTACGACTTCGTCTACTACATGAAGGCGGCGATCGAGGCGACGGGCGGCACGGACAGCACCGCGATCGTCAAGTACATGGAGGCGACGCCCTACGATGGCCTCGTCGCCAACTTCGACGGCATCACGGCGAAGGACCACACGATCGTCAAGGACGGCGCGATCAGCCTGGGCACGCTCAGCTCGTGGAACGCGGCGGACAAGGTCTTCCTGAAGCGGCCGGCGGGGCTGTGAGGGAGGGCGGGGCGACCTCACCCTCACCCCCGTCCCCTCCCCCTCTCCAATAGCACAGCGTGATTGGAGAGGGGGAGGGGCGATCCTGGGGAGGAAGTTCCAGGGCGGCGTCGGGTTAGCGGGGCGCCGCGGGGCGCGCCTGCGGCGCGAAGGGCGCAGTTGATTCGAGATGGCTGTTCCACAGCCATTGGCATGCGCCCCCACAGGTGGCCGGGAAGCCCCGCCTTCAGCCCCAAAGCTTCGTACTGAGATCTCCCCTTCCCCTAGAATTGGGGGAAGGGGCTGGGGGATGGGGGCCAGCCCCGGTGAACTCCTTCCTCGCCGATGTCTTCATTCCCGCGCTGGGCATCGGCGCGCTGTATGGGCTGGTGGGGATCAGCTTCAACCTGATCTTCGCCCCGGCCGGCACCTTCAACTTCGCCCAGGGCCAGATCGTGATGCTCGGCGGGCTGATGGCGCTGAGCTTCTACCAGCAGAACGGCTGGCCGGTGCTGCTCGCGCTCGTCGCGGTGATGGCGATCGGCGCGGCCGTGGCGCTGGCCGAAGAACGGATCGCCGTCTGGCCGGCGCTGCGGCGCGACCCGCGCGGCATCGGCTGGGTGCTGAGCACGCTGGCCGTGTTCACGATCATCCAGAACCTCGCCATCTTGCGGTGGGGCACCACGCCGCAGAACGTCAAAAGCTTCCCCGGCCTCTCCGTCAGCCGCCGCGACGTGCTCGGCCTGCAGCTCGCGCCGTATCATTTCGGCGTGCTGCTGATCGCCGTCGCGATCACCGTGGGCCTGTACCTGTTCTCCCGCCGCTCGGCGATCGGCCGGGCCACCGCCGCCGTGGCGCAGGACCGCGACGCGGCGGCGCTGCGCGGCGTCAACGTGCGGCTGGTGATCTCGCTCGGCTTCGTGATGGGCGGGGCACTCGCCTGCCTCACCGGTATGCTGGCCGCGCCACTCACCCTCGCCACGGTCAACGTCGGGCTGACCTTCACCTTCCGCGGCTTCACGGCGGCGGCGCTGGGCGGCATGGGCGATAATACCGGCGCCCTCGCCGCCGGCCTGGCGCTCGGCCTGATCGAGCAGCTCACGCTGCGCTACTGGCAGGGCGGCTACGTGAACCTGGTGATCTTGCTGGTGCTGCTCGGGCTGCTGCTGGTCCGGCCGGAGGGGCTCTTCGGCCAGGCCGTGCCGAGGCGGGTGTAGCGATGAGCGTCGCCTCGCGCAGCGCAAGGCGTCCCGCCGGCCGCGGCCTGGGCGCGGCGGTCGTGCGCAACGCGCCGCTGCTGCTCGGCCTCGGCGTGCTGCTGCTCTTCCTGCTCTGGACGCGGGTGGATATCGGCGGCGCCTGGTCCAGCGTGCATCGCAAGCCGCTCTTCCTCGCCAACCAGCTCATGCTCTACATGCTGGTGGCGATCGGGCTGAACCTGATCAGCGGCTACGTCGGCGCCGCCTCGATTGGCCACATCGCGCTCTACGCGATCGGCGCCTACAGCGTGGCGATCCTCACCGTGAACCACGGCTGGGGCTTCTGGCCGGCGCTGCTGGCCGGCGGGCTGGTCGCCGCCGCCGCCTCGCTGCCGGTGGGACTGATCCTGCTGCGCCTCTCGGGCTGGTACTTCTCGGTGATCACGCTGCTGCTCGTGGTCGTGGTCAACGATTTAGAGATCCAGAAGGCCGGGCTCACGGGCGGTGGCGCGGGCATCTTCGGCCTGACCATGCCGCACCTCTTCGGCGTGGCGCTCGATCTGCGCGGCTATCTCTATCTCTTGATCGCGGTGAATTTGCTCGTCTTCCTGCTGCTGCGCCACCTGGTGGAAAGCTCGCGCTGGGGCCGCGCCTTTGTGGCCGTGCGCGACGTCGAGCCGGCGGCCTGCGCCGTGGGCGTGCATCCCTTCATGGTGCGCGAGTCGGCGCTGGCGATCAGCGCCTTCATCGCCGGGCTGGCGGGCGGCCTGTTCGCGCCGCTGCCCGGCACGATCAACCCCGACGCCTTCCCGATCATCGACTCGATCTTCTTCCTGCTGGCCGTGCTGGCCGGCGGCTTCGGCACGGTGGCCGGGCCGGTGGTGGGCATGGCCGTGCTGTTCAGCCTGCCGCAGGTGCTGGCCGAGCAGGCCTCGCTGCGTCGCTACAGCTTTTTGGTCTACGGCGTCGTGCTGCTGCTGCTGGTCATCTTCCTGCCCGAAGGGATCGTCGGCGGCGTGCAGCGGCTCTGGCGGCGCCTCACCGGCCGCGCCGCCTACGATGCTTACGCGGCCGCCGGTGCGGAGAGCGGCGCCGAGGCCGGACGCGACGGGCGGGAGGCGGCCGCGGGCCTCGGCGCGCTCGCCGTGCTGGCGGTGCCGCGTCCGCTGGCGGCCGGGCTGCGGCGGCTGGCGTTCAGCGGCGCCCGCTCCGGCGCGGCCGCGACAGGGCCGGCAGCAGCGCCGGCCAGCAGCCGGGCGCCTGCCGCGCAAGCCGTCATCGCTGAGCGCGCGAACACCGAGGCCGAGTTCGCGCTCGAATCGATCGGCATTCGTAAATCGTTCGGCGACGCGGTGGCGCTGGACGGCGTGACGCTGCGCGTGCGGCCGGGCACGGTGCACGCGGTGATCGGCCCGAACGGCTCCGGCAAGACCACGCTCTTGAACATCGCCTCCGGCTTCTACCGCCAGGACGCGGGCCAGATCCGCGTCTTCGGCCGGCGCGTGGCGCGCGGGCGGCCCTACCGCGCCATTCGTCATGGCCTCGCCCGCACCTTCCAGACGCAGCAGCTCCTGCCCGAACTCTCCGTGCTGGAAAACGTGATGCTCGGCTGCCACGCCCGCGGCCACGTCTGGATGCTGGACGGCATGCTGCCCCTGCCGCACGTGCGCCGCGAGCGGCGGCGCTTCCAGCAGACCGCGCACGCCTGCCTCGACCTGGTCGGCCTCGGCCGCGGCTTCGCGGAGACGCCGGCGGGGCTGTTGCCCTTCGCCCACCAGCGGCTGGTCGAGATCGCGCGGGCGCTGGCCGGCCGGCCGCGGGTGCTGCTGCTGGACGAGCCGGCCTCCGGCCTGCATGCGGGCGAGGTGCAAGCCTTCGCCGCATTGGTGCGGTCGCTGCGGCAGGCGGGGCTGACGATCGTCCTGGTGGAGCACAATTTCGGCCTCGTCTCCGAGCTGGCCGACACGATCACGGTGCTGGACGCGGGCGCCGTGCTGGCCGAGGGCGACTTCGAGACGGTGCGCAACGACCCGCGCGTGGTGGAGGCGTATCTTGGCGGGTGATGCAGCCGCACGGGCAGGCACCGCGGGGCAGACACCGGCCGACGGCGCGGTGCCGGCGCTGGCCGTCGAGCGCATCGTCGCCGGCTACCACGGCAGCGAGGTGCTGCACGGCATCAATCTCGTCGTGCCGCCGGGCGGCGCCGTGCTGCTGCTGGGGCCGAACGGCGCGGGTAAGTCCACGACGCTGGCGACGATCTCCGGCCTGCTGCGGCCGCGCGCCGGCAGGGTGCTGCTGGCCGGCCGCGATGTGAGCGGCCTGCCGGCGCACGAGCGGGCGCGGCTGGGCGTCGCCCATGTGCCGGAGGGACGGCGCATCTTCCGCCGCCAGACGGTCGCGGAGAACCTGCTGATCGGCGCCGACTTCTGCGGGCACGACCGCGCCTGGCGCAACGAGGCGTTCGCCTGGGTCTTCGACCTCTTTCCCGTGCTGGCGCGCAAGCGCGGTCACACCGCCTCCACGCTCAGCGGCGGCGAGCAGCAGATGCTGGCGGTGGCGCAGGCGATGATGAGCCGGCCGCGCCTGCTGCTGCTGGACGAGCCCTCGGCCGGGCTGGCGCCGGCGCTGGTAAAGCAACTGATGGAGCGGGTGCGGCTGCTGCACGAGCGCGGCATCGCCCTGCTGATGGTGGAGCAGGTGGTCGCCAGCGCCCTCGCCATCGCCGACTACGTCTACGTGCTGCGCGACGGCCAGATCGTGGCCGAAGGGCCGGCCGCGGCGATGCAGCAGGCCGAGCTGGAGAGCCGCTACCTGGCCGCGACGTTGTAGGCGCGCCGCTTCGGGCCACGCGCGGGGACTACGCTGACTGCCAGCGATATTCGAGGGTTGGTAGGGCGCTCCGCTGCGTAGCAGGCCATCAATCCGCGCGCAAGGGATGGAAAACCGTGCCCGGCTCGTCGGCGTTGCTCAGGGGATAGGCGTAGAGGGCGGCCGCGGCCGCACGCGTGCGCTTCAGTCCCTCGCGCAGTTGCTCGCGTGCCGCCTCGTCCAGCGGTCCATGCGTCTGCTCGACGACGCCGAGCATGGCCTCGACCAGCGCCGCCTCGCGGTCATCGCTCTGCTGCGCCTCTGCCATGCCGCCCTCCCACCGCTGCATACCAGCCATTCGGGGGCAAGGATAGCGCGGCAGGGACGCCGGCGGCTACGGTCCGGTAGCGCGATCTGGAAGCAGCCCCCTTCGCGGACAGTGTACTGCCGATAATGCATCAGCACCGACACGGCGGGGCGCATGGCAAGGTAAGACGGGCGAACGATCAGCTACTCTCGGCCTGAACTTGCAGTCGGTAGTTTGAGTACGGCCGTGTCGGTTCCGTGACCAGTTCGTACGGAGAGACCTGGCCGGGTTGGATAGTATCAAGAGAGGCGAAGGTAAAGTCCGTGCCAACCACCGTGCCGTCCGCCGCATAGAAAGTTGCAATGATCTGCACGAACTTTGCCGGCGCGCTGCCATCATTCCGCACCTGGCCGGCAATATGCGTGAAGCCTATCGAATCCAGGCTCACACGAGCGTCGCCCACCAGCGAGATGCCCTGAAACGGCACATCTGAGGCCGGCTCCCATTGAGTCTGCAAGGAGTATTGGCTGATTCCAGCAGGCGGAGTCGTGAGAAGGAGATCGAATGGAGCGATGTCTCCCGCTGCGAGGACGTCTAACGTCGTGAACGTGTCTTCCGTGGCAAGAAAATTTCCTGCTGAGTCGGTAAACGTTCCGATGATATTGACAAACTCGATGGCTTGCCCAGTGTCGTTTCTGACTTCGCCGACGACGTGAAAAGCACCGATCGAGTCCGTGAAGCTGGACGAGCTGAGCAGAGTGACCCCAGCATCGGCAACCGCGTGCCTGCTGCCGGCGAGCACCGACACCAGCAGCAGAAAGAGAATTGGCTTGTCCGGGATTATGCTTGCGTTTCCGGTTGCGAGGGCGAGCACCGACACCAGCAGCAGAAAGAGAATTGGCAGCACACCCAAGCGCCTCAAGCCAATCCTCCTTCGCACCGATCTCACGGCGAATCAGCGATCAGGCTTCCGCCGGGAGCCGGGCGCGGCTTAGCAGAAGAGGTCGATCTCGCCGTTGAGGCCGGGGCGCGCCACCGGCGCCCGCCCCGTGCCGGGGCAGAGGCCCACCGTTGTGCTGAAGGGCACGCCTCCGAACACCGTCGGCGGCACGATGATCACCGGCACGAAGGGCACGCCGCCCAGCGCCGTGATCGCCACGGGGAAGACGTAGCCGGGGAACTGCGCCAGCACGAAGACCGGCACGCCGATCGCGGTGCTGATGAAGGCGGGCGTGAAGGCGTTGACACCGGCGATCGGCTGCACCGGCGACTGGATATCGAGCGCCGTGTAGGAGTCGGTCGCATCGGTGGTGTTGATCAGGTGCACGGCGTTGTAGATGCTGCGCGGCAGGTCGGGCAGCAGCACGCTCACCGGCGAGAGGGTGAGGCTGGCGTTGCCGAAGTCATCGGTGTTCAGCATGCCCTGCTGCACCAGCGTCAGCACCACGGGCGCCAGCGCCTTGGGCGCGATCTGCACCTGCTGCATGGCTGGCGGCAGGTTCCTGCCCGCGCAGGAGAAGTCGCCGCCCGTAAGCGGCAGGCAGGTGAAGATCGCGTAGCTCGCGTTCGGCTTCGCCCCGGCGAGGGAGATGCTGATATTGGCCTGCGGTCCGGTGATCGTCGTCGCGCCACCCGTGCCCTGGCCGCTGCCGTTGGCGAAGAAGGTGCCGCTGGCAAGCCACGCCAGCGCCGGCCGCGGCGCGCCTACCGCAAATCCGCCCACCAGCAGCGCCAGCAGCAAGGCGAGCGCAGCCAACGGGCGCGAAGGGCGGCGGCGCGGCGCAAACACGTTCACGGCAGTCTCCGTCAGCGGAAATGCTGTTCTGTGTAATCCCTTGCGGACTCCACGTCTGTTCAAGGATCGGCTACGGCGGGCCGGATAGCAAGGCCAGCGCCGCGATTCTGCCATAAACGCTGATCATAACGGCAGCCGCCCGGCGCCCCGCGCCCGCGCCAGCGCCGCCGTCAGTGCCGGCACGACCACGGCCCAGTCGCCCGTGATCGTGTAATCGGCCGTCTTCGCGATCGGCGCCCGCGGGCTGCTGTTGACCGCGACGATTGTGCCCGCCTTCAGCACGCCGACCATGTGGTTGAAGCTGCCGCTCACCCCCACGGCGAGATAGAGCGCGGGCGCGATCGCGCGCCCGGTGAGGCCGATCTGGCGCTGACGCGGCAGCCAGCCCAGGTCCGTGACCACGCGCGTGGCGCCGACCTCGGCGTGCAGTTCGGCCGCAAGCGCATGGATCGCCGGCAGGTGTTCCGGCCCGCCCACGCCGCGCCCTACGCCGACCACGATCGCCGCCACCGCCAACTCCGCCACGTTCGCCCGCGGGTCCGGCCGTGCTTCCAGCAGGCGGATGCCGAGCCGCGCCTCGGGCTGCCCCGCGTTCAGCGGCCGCGTGTGCACGGTCGGGTGCGGCAGCGGCTCGGGCACGGAGAGCAGGCCGGGCCGCACCGTCGCCATCGCCGGCGCCGTGGTGCTGTAGACGGGAGCGACGATGTTGCCGCCGAAGGCTGGCTTCAGCATCACCAGCCGGCCTTCGGCGTCCACGCGCAGGCCGATGCAATCGCCGGTGAGGCCGAGACCCAGCCGCGCCGCCACGCGGGGCGCCAGGTCGCGGCCGGCCGCGCTGGCGGGCAGCAGTACGGCGAAGGGGCGTGTCTGCCGAATCGTCAACTCCAGGCGGCCCGCGTGCTGCTCCAGGCCATCCAGGTCAAATGCGCCGTCACCGCCGACGCGCTGCACCAGGTCGGCGCCGTGGGCCGCCAGCCGCTCGTAGACCCGTTCATCGCCGCCGGGAACGGCCGCGACGGTGTGACCCTCGATCGCGTCGGCGATCTCGCCCGCAGCCCCGAGCAGCTCGAAGGCGGAGGGGCGCGGCCGGCCCGCGTGCAGCTCGATCCAGACCAACACCGCCTGGCCGCGCTCGGGCGGGCGCTGGCGGGCGCGCGGCCGCGCTTCGCCGGCGGTGCGCGCGAAGGCGCCGCGCTCAAGCAGCCTCTCGACCAGCTCCTCCGCCAGGGCGGCCGGATCGTCGCCAGAAAGCACCTCGCCCAGCCGCTGTGGCCGCTCCTCGTAGACCTCGCCCACCCAGGTCGGTGAGCCGGCCGCGCCGAAGCGCTCCGGCGGACCGAGGTCCGCGGCGCTGAGCGTGACGATCGCGTCCTGGTCGATCGCGTCGAGCTGCTCCTGCCGCGGCCAGACCTCCTCGCCGATCGCCTCGGAGACGGTGACGAGCGCCGGCAACGGGCACTGCACCAGGTCGATGCCGTCGTCCGTCTCGCGCTCGGCGGTGAGCGTGCGCGCCGCCTCGTCGATCTGCAGGGCGCGCACGCCGCTCAGGTGCGGAATGCCGAGCAGCTCGGCCACCTCCGGCCCCACCTGGCCCGTCTCCGAGTCGGTGGAGTGGCGGCCGCAGAGGATCAGGTCGTAGGCGCCGGGCTGCAGCGCCGCGGCCAGCGCCCGCGCCGTGGCCAGCGTGTCGGCACCGGCGAAGGCGCGGTCGTTGAGATGCAGGGCGCGGTCGGCGCCGAGCGCCAGCGCCTGCTCGAGGATCTCGCGCGCCTGCGGCGGCCCCATCGTGATCGCGGCGAGGCTGCCCCCGTACGCCGCGCGGTGGGCCGCGGCGAAGCCCAGGGCACGGTTTTCAAACGAATCCATCAGCCCGGCCACGCCCTCGCGCACCACGCGCCTGGTTTCCGGGTCGAAGCGGATGCGGGCGACGTTGGGAACCTGCTTCATGCAGACGGCGAGGGAAAGCGGCACGGCGGCGGCTCCGGCGCGAGATGCGCGGCTTGCGCTGCGAGTACGGCGCCCGGCAGGGCGTGGATCTGCCCCGCGCCCCCGGCTAGCTGTTCATGAAGACGCGCAGCTCGTCCACCATCAGCCGCGGCAGGAACTGCAAGGAGAGCAGGTTGTTGCCCGAGCGCCACTCCCAGCCGACGTGCGGCACACCCGGGTGCGGCGTGCCGGAGACGGCGCGGCCGATCAGGAACTTGCTGTTGGGCGGCTGGATCTCCGTGCCTGAGGGCGGATCGAGGAAGCCGCTGATCGCCACGTCAATGCCGGTGGCGCTCTGAATGCGGCGCACCAGCTCCGGCTCGTCGTCCAGTTCCTTATCCGTGGCGCAGATCTGCGGAAACTCGACCACGCCCGGCTCGCGCTCCAGCAAGAACACGGTGGTGTCGCCCGTGCGTGTGCTGATGATGAACAGGTGCAGGACGTGTTCGGTCTGGGTTTTGGGCATGGCGTCACACCCTTCGCGGCGGCCGGACCGGGCCAGGGCTATCGTAGCGTAGCGGCCGGGCACTGTCGCGCGCCCGGCGCCTCTCTGCCTCGCTCGGGCTCGGCTGCGCATTGCAGGTCTCCGACAGTTGCGCTGCGCTCTGGCCCGACGTGGGAAGGGTTGGTTTGAGGACGACCGGATCTCCTCGAACTCCACCCTTCCCGTATCAGGAAGGGAGACGCGCCTTCAGGCGCGGCGGGGTTAGGCGCGCGTGCCTGGTCCGCGACTGCTACACTCGCGGCGTCCCCGCGGGTCTCTGCCGGGGCCCTTGGCTCTTGTCATTTTTAAGGAGACGAGCGATGCGCTTGAGCCTGGCCTACGAGATGCAGCGGCCGCTGGTGGACGACCATGCCGTGATCGAGGAGACGATCGAGCAGGTCGTGCTCGCCGACGAGATGGGCTTCGACAGTGTCTGGTTCGTGGAGCACCACTTTCTCACCAGCTTCTCGATGTCGCCCTGCCCTGAGGTGATCTTCGGCGCCCTCAGCCGCCTGACCAGGCGCATTCGCCTCGGCTTCGGCGTGGTGATCCTGCCCTACCACCACCCGGTGCGCGTGGCCGAGCGCGTGGCGATGGTCGATCATCTCTCCGGCGGCCGCGTCGAGTTCGGCACCGGCCGCTCGGCGCCGTACGAGCAGATCGGCATGGGCATCGACCCGCGCAACACCCGCGCCATGTGGGAAGAGTCGCTGCGCATGATTCCGAAGATCTGGGAGGACGGGCCGTTCTCCTGGGAAGGCCAGTTCTGGAACGTGCCCCCGCGCGACGTGCGGCCCAAGCCGTACCAGAAGCCGCACCCGCGCATCTGGGTGGCGGCGCTGCAGCCTTCGACCTACCGGCTGGCGGCGGAGCTGGGCATCGGCGTGATGGCGCTGAGCGTGGCCGCGCCGTCCTATCTTGAGCCCTACATCAGGGAGTACAAGACGAACGTGCGCCGGGCGCAGCCGGTGGGCAAGTTCATCAACGACCAGTGGCTGAGCGCGACGATGGGCTTCTGCGGCGAAGACGATGCGGCGGCGCGCGAGCTGGCGGCGCGCTCGCTGCGCACCTTCTTCGGGCCGGACCGGCCCTATCTCAAGGACCAGATGCATCTCTACGCGCAGCTCGTCGAGTCCTGGGGCGGCGTGCCGGATCACCTGCAGGCGAACTTCGCCCGCTACATCAAGCAGGAGGAGAAGCAGGACGGGCAGGACAGGGCCGCGAGCGCGCCCGCGGTCGATCTCTCCGGCGGCTCCGGCCAGATCGCCGCGGCGCTCTGGAACCAGATCGACGCCGACACGCTGGTCGAGCGCGGCGTGCTGGTGGCCGGCGACCCGGAGAGCTGCCTGAAGAGCATCGCCATCCACGAAGCCGCGGGCGTGGACGAGCTGCAGTTCCTGATGGCGACGGAAACGGTGCCGCACGAGCAGGTGCTCTCGTCGATCGAGTTGTTCGGCAAGCACGTGATTCCCGCGCTGAAGCGGCTGCCGGCCACGCGGGGCTGAGCGGCGCCAGGGGCAGCCGGTGCTACGCCGAACGGCGCAGCGGCTCAGGCGAGCGCACCTGGCGAAAGCCGGCGAGGCGGCCGAAGAGGCCGCGGCGCCGCTCCGGCAGGGGATCGCTGTCCGGAATGAGCGATCGCACGATCTCGCGGATCGCACGCGAGGCCGGCGCGTTCGGCGCCTGCTTCACCGCGGGAACGCCCGTCTGCAGGCCGTATTGCAGCGCCTTGTCGTGGGGAATGCTGAAGGCGACGGGTATGCCAATGGCGCGGCTCAACTCTTCTGCCGTGGCGCCCTTCACGGCGCCGCGATGGTTCATCACCAGCTTCAGCTTCGCCAGTGGGAAGTTGAGATCGCGCAGCATGCTCACCACCGCGGTCATGTCCTTAACGCTGGTCAGATCCAGCGAGGTGACGCCCAACGCCACTGTTGCCAGATCGACGGCGGCCGCCACGGTGTAGGTGAACGCCTGCGGCGCATCGAGCACGACATAATCGAACGACTGCGCGAGCAGGCCGATCACCCGGCGCGTCGTCTCGGGCGTGGTCGCGTCCCACTCGCTTGCATCGCGCGAGGAGGGCAGCACCAGCAGACCGGAGGGATGCGGCGTCAGGTAGCGGGCGATCGTCGCGTAGGTGATGCTGCCGATCTCGCGCACCACATCGGCCACCGTGTGCTGCGCCGGCACGTCGAGCGTGAGCGCGACATCGCCGAAGCGGGCGCTGAGATCGACCAACGCCACGCGCGCGTGGGAGACCATCGCCAGGTCTACGGCCAGGTTGGTGGCGAGCGTCGTCTTGCCGCAGCCGCCCTTGGGACCGAAGACTGCGATCACTTTGCCGCCGGGCTGCGCGGAGATCGCATTCCCCTCGTCCCCCGCTTCGTCGCGTGTGCGCGTCGTGCTCGTGCGCCGCAGCGCCCCGGCCACGGCGTTGTAGAGCGGCTGGCCGGCGGCGGGCGCCGCCACCACGTCGCGCGCCCCGGCGATCATCGCGCGGCGCACGGCGGCGCCGTCGGTCTGGCTGGAGTAGACGATGACCGGGATCTCGGGCTGCGCCGCGGCCAGGGCGCGCAGCGTCTGCAGGCCGCGCTCCACCGGCGGCTCCAGGCCGAGCAGCACGGCGTCGGGCCAGCCGTCGCGGATCAGCAGCTCGCTCTCGACGCCGAACGTGCCCATCGCGCCCACGTTCAGGCCGCAGGCCAACGCGCTGCCTTCCATCGCTTCGCGGGCCACGGGATCGGCGTCGAGGATAACGACGACTGGCTGTTCTGCCGCGCTCATGAGTGGCTGCGCCTCCAGCTCCGTGCGGTTTCCGGCCGGCCAACGGGGAACGGCGCCCCGCCGGCGCCTGCTATACCCTGCCTATGCTGAGTATCGGCCGCTTGGCGCGGCGGCATAGCCCCGACGCCGCAGGCGCGATGCAGCGCCGTTACCGGCGGTTGAGCACGCGCGGTCGCCCGTGGCGAACCTCTGCAGGGGCCGAATTACCGCCGGTCAGTCGTACGCTTGCACGGCCGTAGCGATCGGCGCTGGCATCTGTACCGGCCGCGGCGCCACGCCACGGCTGAAGGCGCCTCGCCAGGGCAAGACGACCAGCGGATACGAGCGGCCATCCGGGTGGCGCAGCCAGCGCACGGCGCGGCTGCCCGGCGCGCCCGGCCGGCCGGCCACCTCGGCAACGTCCCGCACGCGCACGCCGTCGAAGCGCCAGCCGCCGTCGCCGGGCAGCGCCTCGCGGGCGCGGGGAACCTCGCCCGTTTGCTGGAACCGCGCCAGCGCCGGCAGCATCAGGCTCAGCGCCGCCTCCTGCTGGCTCAGCTCGACGGAGGTGTGGTCGCGTGCGCCACAGAGGGCCAGCACCGCGCCCAGCGCGCCGTACAGGCCGGCGATCGGGTCGGAGAAGTTGACGCCGGAGCGGTGCGGCTCGCCCGCCGCATCGGCGTACAGCCAGCCAAGCCCCGCCGCCTGCTCGATCGTGCTGCCGTAGCCGACGGCGCCCGCGTCTGGGCCGGAAAGCCCCTGCGCCGGCAAGGAGACGCTGACCAGCCGTGGGTTGATCGCCTGCAGCGCCGCCCGGCCGAGGCCGGCGCGATCGAGGCTGCCCGGCGTGAAGTTGTCGATCAGCACGTCCGCATCGCGCAGCAGCGTCTCGAAGGCGGCGCGGTCGGCGGGCGCCGTCAGATCCCAGGCGAAGGGCCGCTTGTTGCGGTCGTTGAGCACGGCGTAGAAGCCGCGGTCCCAGGCAGCGCCGGTGCTGAAGCTGCCGGCGCGCTGGCCCGCCCGCTCCAGCTTCGTCACCTCTGCCCCAAGATCGGCGAGCAGCCGCGCCGCCAGCGGCCCCGCCCAGATCGAGCTGATATCGAGCACGCGCACACCGCGTAACGGCCGTGCCCGCTCGCCTGCCACTGAGTGATGCATGTTCGCGCCGTGCGCGATGGCGGCGTGCTGGGGAGAGGGAGTAATGCGGGCGGGGAAGCGCGGCAGCCAGAGCCCGGCGTCCTGCTCGAAGGCGTCACGGGCATGCAGATGCGGGTCGGCCAGCAGCCTGTCGAGCGGACGCACCGGCGCGGCCGCGATGCGCTCGCGGCGCAATGCCGGTAGCAGCCGTGCCAGCGGCTGTGCGCCGAAGCCCGCGAGCAGCAGCGCGTGCAGCTCCTCGCCCGCGGCGGCGATGCCCCAGGCGAAGTCGTCGAAGCGCGCGTCGTGGATTTCCGGCAGGCCCAGCAGCGCGGCCAGCCGTTGCAACTGGCCGAGATCGCGCAGCGAGAGGGCCAGCTTGCCGTCCATGCAGGGATAGAGCCCCCAGCCGGCCAGACCCCACCAGTCGCCGCCGCGCCCGCGCACGTTGCCGTCCGCCGCGTAGCGCAGCCCGGCGACCTCGATCAGCGAGGCGACCACATCGGCCAGCGGCACCGTGATCGCGAGGCCGGAGCTGCCGCGCCAGCGAGCCGCCGCGAAGGCGAGCGCGGCGTGCAGCGCGCCGCACATGCCGGCCAGCGGTGCGCCCGGCGCCAGCGGCGGCCCGTCCGGCTCGCCCGTTATGCCGGCGAGGCCGCCCCAGGCCCAGGCCGCCGCGTCGTCGCCGTCCTCAAAGCCGGGCTCGTCGACGGCGATGAAGTGGGCCGCGAAGCGTTCGCCCCGCGGCCCGGCGAGCGCCAGCTCACCGCGGGCGCTCGCCTGTTCGCCGCCGGCCAGGCGCAGCGCCAGGGCGGCCGCACCGAGCGTCTCGCCCGCGGCATCCGATACGGAGGCGCCGGCGGCGTGCAGCAGCCAGCCGAGGAAGTACGCGGCCGGGCAGGGTGGATCGATCCGCGCCCGCCAGCCGGAGAACGCGCCGGCCATCGAACCTCCTCGGAACCTTTCGCAGGCGCGGCAGCCCTTACTCCCCATCCCCTCTCTCCCATACACGGGCGATGGGAGAGACGCGGCTGTTCAAGAGCGTATGGGAGAGAGGGGAGATCCTGCATCGGGCGATTCGCTCGATGTGCGGCATTCCGGCGCGCTGCTGATTGCGCCCCTGCACCCGATCGCGAACCGGCTGCCCGCGGAGCTTCCTCCCCATGGTCGCCCCTTCTCTCCCATACGCTCGTCGAACGCTGCGGATCTCCCAACTGCCTGGGTATGGGAGAGAAGGGGTTGGGAGTTATGAGGGCCGCTCTTTGAACTCGGCGATGAGCTCGATGCCGCCGACGATGTTGTCGTTGAACGCGGCCAGCTCGGCGTTGATCGCGTCGCGCAGCGCCAGGGCGGCGGCGCGGGCGGACGTGGCGGGATCTTCGCCCGCCTGCGCCGCGTAGAGCACGCCGCGCGAGGCGTTGACGAGGAAGCCCCATGGCCGGCCGTTGTCGGCGGCGCGGACACTGGCGGCCAGTTCGCCCTGCTGGGCGCCGACCCCCGGCACGAGGATCGGCAGCTCCGGGCAGCGCTCGCGCACCAGCGCCAGCTCGGCCGGGTAGGTCGCGCCGATGACGAGGCCGGCGTTGCCGCTGCTGTTCCAGCCGTTCACCCGCGCGGCCACGTGCAGGTAGAGCGGCTCCTCGCCGCCATCCGCGCCGCGCACGCGCAGGTCTTGCAGGTCGCGGGCGCCGGGATTGGAGGTGCGGCAGACGACGAACACGCCGCGCTCGGCCCGGCGGAAGAACGGCGCCAGCGAGTCTTCCCCCAGGTAGGGGTTGACCGTCACCGCGTCGGCGCCCCATTCGTCGAACAGGGCGCGGGCGTAGGCCTCGGCGGTGTTGGGCACGTCGCCGCGCTTGGCGTCGAGCAGCACGGGGATACCGTCCGGCACGGCGGCGATCGTCGCCTTCAGCGCCTCGAAACCGGCGCGGCCCAGCGCCTCGTAGAAGGCGATGTTCGGCTTGTAGCAACAGACCAGGTCGGCCGTGGCAGCGATGATCGCGCGGTTGAAGGCGCCGACGTCGCCGGCGATGCGCGCCGGGTCGGGGTCGAGGCCGACGCAGAGGCGGCTGCGGTTGCGCTGCGCCGCGGCGCCCAGCTTTTCCAGGAAGGTCAACGGCACGTCGCCCCTCCGCTCAAGAGTTTGACCCGCCGCAGCAGGCGCGTGGCGTCCGCGCTGCTGGAGTAGACAGTATCGCCTGGTGGTTCGCGATCGCTTGCCAGTTCCCGCTCGCACAGCACCCGCGCCGCCTGCCGGGCCACCGCCAACGCTGGCTCCAGCACGCGCACGTCCGGCCCGAGGCACTCCCGCACCAGCGGCCGCAGAAAGGCGAAGTGGGTGCAGCCCAGCGCCACGACATCGACGCCTGCCTCGCGCAGCGGCCGCACAGCCGCCAGCACGCGCGTCCGCGCCGCTGCCGAGTCCAACTCGCCGCGCTCCACCAGCTCGACCAGGCCCGGCGCGGGCACACAAATCACCTCGACGCAGCCGGCCACACGGCCGACGAGCGCCGCCAGCGCCTCACCCTGCACGGTGCCGTCGGTCGCCAGCACGCCCACGCGGCCGTTGCGGCTGGCGGCGCAGGCCGGCTTGATCGCCGGCTCGATGCCGACCACGGGCACGGGCAGCCGCATGCGCAGGGCCGGCAGGGCCGCGCTCGATGCCGTGTTGCAGGCGACGACCAGCAGCTTTGCGCCTTCCGCGACCAGGCGCTCGCCGGCAGCCAGCGCCAGTTCGCGCACCTCGTCCGCGGGACGCGGGCCGTAGGGAAAGTTTGCCTGGTCGGCGAAGTAGCGCAGATCCTCGCGCGGCAGCAGCGCCCGCAACGCCCAGAGCACGGCCAGCCCGCCCACGCCGGAGTCGAACACGCCGATGGGGCCGTCGTTGCTCACGCCTTCTACGATAGCATGGGCTGCTGCGGCGGCGGGACGGCGGGCGTCGCCGGCTGTGCGCTTATGTAGGGGCGTGCCGGCGATGGACCGCGGGCGCGGCTTCCGCTAGAACTGGCGTATGCGCATCCACACCTCTCTGCTGCCCGCGCTGCTCCAGCAGCCGGAGCGACACGTCTGTGTCGTGATCGACGTGCTGCGCGCGACCTCGACGCTGGCCACGCTGATCGCACGCGGCGCGAGCGAGGTCGCGGTCGTGGCGGAGATCGAGCAGGCCTTTGCCCTGCGCGCTGCGGTTTGCGAGCTGCCGCGCCTGCTCTGCGGCGAGGTGGGCGGTCTGCCGCCGCAAGGCTTCGACCACGGCAACTCGCCGGAGGAGTTCGCACGGCTGGAACTTGCCGGGCGGCGCGCCGTGCTCTTCACGAGCAACGGCACGAAGGCGCTGGTGCGCGTGGCGGCGGCGCCCGCGGTTTTCGCCGGCAGCCTGCTGAACGTCTCGGCCGTGCTGCAGGCGGCGCTGGCCGAGGCGCGTGCGGGCGGCCTCGACCTGGCGCTGGTTTGCTCGGGCACCGAGCTGGGCACGGCCTTCAGCCTGGAAGACACGTTTTGCGCCGGCGCACTGATCGCGGCCGCGCGCGAATCGCTGCCCGATGCGCCCCGACTGGATGACGCCGCGCAGATGGCGCTGCGCCTCTACGACTCCTTCGGCCGCGATGCCGAAGCCGCCTTCGCCGCGGCCGAGCACGGCCGTGCGCTCGCCGCGCTGGGCCTCGGCGCGGACCTGCGCTTCTGTGCGGAGATCGACCGCTACGCCGTGGCCCCACGCGTGCAGCGTCGCGGCGAGCTGCTCGTGGTGGTGTAGGCGCGGCGGGGTTAGCGCTTCGGCGCGTTGTGAAATCCGCCATGCGCGGCTATGATGCCCGCGCATCCCGCAGGCATGGCCGCGCCACGGCCGCGGTACACGGAGTTGTCAACGGAGTTCTCAGATGAAGCTCGGCATGTTCCTGATGCCCTCGCACCCGCCGGAACGCGACTTCAAAGAAGGCCAGGAGTACGACCTGCGCGTGCTGCGCACCGCGGACGAGCTGGGCTACAACGAGGCCTGGATCGGCGAGCACTTCACCTCGCCCTGGGAGCCGAACCCCTCGCCCGACGTGCTGATCGCCCAGGCGCTGCTGCAGACGAAGCAGATCAAGCTCGCGCCCGGCGCTCATCTCCTGCCCTACCACCACCCGGCCGAGCTGGCCTGCCGCGTCGCCTTCATGGATCACCTGGCGCGCGGCCGCTACATGCTCGGCGTCGGCGCCAGCGGCCTGCCCAGCGATTGGCAGCTCTTTGCCGTGGACGGCGCCGGCGGCAAGAACCGCGACATGACCCGCGAAGCGCTCGACATCATGCTCAAGATGTGGGAGACGGACGGCGGGCTGGACTACGAGGGCCAGTTCTGGCACGTGAACGTGCCGGAGCCGATGCTGCGCACGCTGAAGCACCACATCAAGCCGTACCAGAAGCCGCACCCGCCGATCGGCGTCGCCGGCTTCAGCCCCGGCTCGGACACGCTCAAGCTGGCGGGCGAGCGCGGCTTCATCCCACTCAGCCTCAACCTCAGCCCCGGCTACGTCGCCTCGCACTGGGATTCCGTGGTGGAGGGCGGCAAGCGCACCGGCCGCGTGCCCGACCGGCGCGAGTGGCGCATCGTGCGCGAGATCTTCGTCGCCGACACCGACGAGCAGGCCTACGAGCAGTGCGTGCACGGCGACATGGGCCGCATGATGCGCGAGTACCTGCTGCCGCTCTTCCAGGACTTCGACTTCATCAAGTACCTGAAGGACGACCCGAACCTCCCCGACGCGCAGGTGACACCGGAGTATCTCTGGAACCACGGCTGGCTCGTGGGCTCGGTGAAGACCGTGTCGGAGAAGCTGGAGCAGATGTACAAGGACCTGGGCGGCTTCGGCACGCTGCTGCTCTTCGTCTTCGACTACGCCGACCACCCCGAGCCGTGGTTCAAGTCGATGCGGCTCCTGGCTGAGGAAGTGCTGCCGCAGTTCAAGGACCTTGAGCCCGCGCCGCCCGTGGCCGCCGGCGCCGCGGACTGAGCGGCGCGGCGCCCGCCTGTGATGCGTGGTTGGGGCTGCCGCGCACTCGCCGACGCGGCGCCCGCTCCGGGGCATCCAGCCCTGGTTTCGCACGCGAAACCTGTCCCTTTCCGACACGGGAAGGGACTCCTGGAGCGGTCCAAACGGTGTGCGAGGGGAACGGGGCGACGTTGCTACCCGTGGCGGCGCACCGCAGGCGCCCTTCCCGGGAAAGCCCCGACATACGGCCGCGATACCCGATGCGGGCGCCACGGTTGGTTGTGGCGGCGCTCCGGCGCTACGCCGTTCCGGTGAGCGCGGCCACGATCGCATCGAGCACGCCCTCAGCCTTGTGGCGCACGGCTTCACGGCCGGCGTTGGCGATCGGCGCGGGCACGGAGAGCGAGCGCAGATCGGGGCGGCCATAGGCGCGGGCGTGGGTGACGGCCGAGTTCATGAAGGTGTGCGTGTGCAGCGCCACCGCGGGCACGCCGCGGTCTTCCAGTTCCACCACGTCGTGCATACTGCACGACACGCAGGAGCCTCAATCGCCCACGGCGGTGACGACGAAGTCGCAGCGCTCGGTCAGGTGCTCGATCTCGGCGGGTGTGGCCTCGCGCGAGTAGATGAACTTGTGTACCCAGCTCTCGCCGGATAGATCGAAACGCTCGGCCAAGAGCGCCCGCACCTCTTCCAGCAGCACGTCGGCGTTCGCCTTGTGGTTGTCCAAGAAGCCGGCGCGCTTGCCGTTGAGTGTGCTCAGCCGCGGTGCCGCGCGGTGCTCACGCGGCTTCGGCCGGTCGGTCGGGTCCACCAGGCCGAGCGCCAGCAGGCGCTCGGCGGCCTCACCCCCTGGCCCCCTCTCCAGAAACTGGAGAGGGGGAAGCTGTGGGAGGGTTTTGTTGAGTTCAGGCTGCACCGTCAACCCTGTGTCCTCCGCCCTCTATTTCCTGTTTCCTGCCCCTCGCGTCACGGAGCGGGTGCCCCAGCCGGGAATGTAGAGCGAATGCCGGCCGGGGCCGCCGGCGACGATCACGATCAGGTCGTCGGGGCGGCGGGCGACGGGCACGCGCGTCTCGTCGTTCGCCTGGTCGAGCCAGCGCGGCCACGGGTTCATCTGCGTGCGGGCGCCGTGCAGGCCGCCCCGCTTCAGGTCGCCCAGGCGCACACGGGCCGTGTCGAAGAGGAAGTCGCGTACGTCGCGCTTGCGCCAGCCTGCTTCCGCGCAGACGCGCGCGTGCTCCGGCGAGAGCACGACCATGCTCTCGCTCATCAGGTAGGGGTGGTTTGAGCCGAGGTTAGCCATCATCGAGGCGATCGTGCGCAGCAGGTCATGCGGGTTGTCCGCCGTCTGGTTGTTGATATTGTGCGGCGCTTCGGCGCCGTAGACGGTGACGGCGCTCTGATCCGCCGCAAAGCCGCGCTCGACGTGCAGTGGCTCCCAGGGGCTTTCTTCCTCGTTCTCGCCGATGCAGTACGTGTACTTGCCGGGATGGCCGAAGGTCGCCTTGTCGGCATCGCCGGGCACGGCGCCGCCGAGGTTGACCAGCGCCAGCTTCACGGCGCGGCCGATCGTGGCGTTCGCCCGCCAGCCCTGGCCGAAGGCGTTCGCCCCGCAGTTGATGCCAAGCTCGCGGCGGATGGGGCCGTGGAAGATCAGCAGCGGCGTGCTCAGGTGCGTCGAGCACTGCATGCCGCGCAGGTTGAAGCGGTCGTCCTGCATCGCCTCCAGCGCCGCCAGTACGGCGGGCATGTGCTCGGGCAAGCAGCCGGCCATCACGGCGTTGGCGGCGATCTTCTCCACGGTGCCGCGCCCGCCCAGCGGCGGCACGATCAGCACCAGCTCGTCCGCCGCCCGGCCGCTGGCCGCGACGAAGCGATCGACCAGCGCCCGCGCCGGCGGCACCACGGGCAGCCCGTCCGTCCAGCCCGCCGCGTAGATCAGCTCCGTCAGCTCGCCGATCGACAGCACGGCCGGCGCCTCGCCTTGCGTCACGCGCGCACCTCCGCGGGAGGCCAGTGTAGCATCTGAGGGATCAGGGATTAGGGGTTAGGGGTTAGGGGTCAGGGAATAGGGGTTCGGCGCCGCGAGCGCGGCCGCTGCGGCGGCGCGCGGCAGCCAGATGTGCACGGTGGCGCCGCCGCCTGGCGTCTCGCCGATCGCGATCGTGCCGCCGGCCGCGGTCACCAGCTCGCGTGTGAGGGCGAGACCAAGGCCATGGCCGTCGGCGCCGGCAGTGTTGAGCCGGTAGAACGGCAGGAACACGCGTTCCCGTTCCTCCGGCGGAATGCTGAGGCCGTCATCAACCACCTGAACCGCCATGCCGCGCTCGTCGTCCGCGGCGCGGACGCGGACGGTCGTGCCTGGCGGTGAGTGCTGCAGCGCGTTGCTCACGAGATTGATCAGGACCGCACGCAGCGCCGCGCGGTCCGCGCGGACGGGCGAGCGCGCGCCGCTCCCGATCAGCAGTGCGCTGCGGCGTTCCGCGGCGATCGGCTGCATCGCCCGTTCAACGTCGGCCAGCACCTCGCGCAGGTCGATCGGTTGCGGTGCGGACGGGGGCGCCCCCCGCGCCAGTTGCAGAAGGTGCTCGATCAGCACGGTCATGCCGTCGACCTCTTCGCCAACCTCCTCCAGCACGGCGCGGTAGTCGGCGGCCGGGCGCTCACGCGAGAGCGCCACGTCGATGCTGCCGCGCATCACGGTGAGCGGCGTGCGCAGCTCGTGCGAGGCGTCGGCGGTGAAGCGGCGCTGACGCGCCATCGCGTCGGAGATCAGGCGCAGCGTTCGGCCGGCCAGCAGATAGGCGCCGGCCGACCCGAGCACCAGCAGGCCGGCGTTGCCCAGAAGCAGATAGATGCGCAGCTCGCCCAGGACGAAGTTCGCCGTCTCGCGCTCGGTGGCGCGTTTGCTCGCCGGCTCGTGCCGCTCGTGGTGATGGCCGGGCAGCCGCGCCGCCAGGATGCCGTAGACTACCGCGCTGAAGCCCACCACGACCAGCATCAGCGTGAGCACGTACCAGGCGGTGGGCTGCAGGCGCGCCCGGCGGAACAGCGGCCGGTCGGCGCCGGCAGGCGGCGGACGCCACGGCGGCAGCAGCCCGCGCAGCCGCATCATCCCGCGACCTTGTAGCCGACGCCGCGAATCGTCTCGATCAGCGGCTGCTCGCGCGTGTCGCCGAGCTTCTGCCGCAACGAGCGGATGTGCACGTCGATCACGTTGGATTCGCTGGCGAAGTCGTAGCCCCGGACGTGCTCGGCGATCGGCGCGCGGCAGGCGACGCGGCCCGGCTGCTGCATCAGGAATTCGAGGATGGCGAACTCTTTCAGCGAGAGCGGCGCCGGTACACCGCCGCGGCGCACCTCGTGACGCACCGGGTCGAGCACGAGGTCACGCACGCGCAGCTCGTTCGTCGGCCGGTCGCCGGCGCGGCGCAGCAGGGCGCCAGGCCGTCGTGCCCCGGCAGCACGACGTCGAGCACGATCACGTCGTAGCTTCCCCCCTCCGCGAACGCCAGCCCTTCCTCGCCATCGTAGGCGACATCGACGGCGAACCCCTCTTCGGCCAACCCCCGCTCCAGAAAGCGGGCGATCCGCCGATGATCTTCCACCACGAGCGCACGCATGGCGCAGCCTCTCACGGCAACCGACAACAGGATACAGGGGGGAGCATGAAAACGAGATGAAGGCCCGGGCGCGTCGCTCGACAGACGCGCGGCGCCTTCGACCCGACGATCGGCCGGCGGCAAGAAGCCCGCGGCTTCAACCGCGAATCCATCTCCGGCAGCGTCACGGTGCCCGGGGAAGCGGAAGACGATGCCCCGCGCGAGCTACCGCGACGTGGAGTTGAACGCGGCAGCCGGCACGATCAGGCTGCGCCGGCCGCTGCTGCTCGACCTCGGCGCCGTGGCCAAGGGGCTGGCGATCGACCTCGCCGCGCGCGAGCTGCGATCGTTCGCGCGCTTCTCGGTGGAAGCGGGCGGCGACCTCTTCGCCGGCGGCGCCGGCTGCATGCCGCCCCGGCAGATCGGCGGCGGGCGCGGTCCTGCTTCCTCCCGTGTTTGCCCTCGTATACTGAGGCGGCCGCGGCCGGCCCGCGTGACCGCCGCGCGGCCGGGCGCCACGCGAGTGCGGCGGGCAGAGCCGGGAGGTGAGGATGGCGCCGACCAATGTTGTCGTGATCGCCGCGGTCTCGGACGCGGCGTTGAACCAGATCGCCGGGGTGGCTGCGGACGTCGCCGCGATCGATGCGCGCGGCTGGTTCGACGGCGAGGCGCGCGCGGGCTCGCCGGCCTGGCACGACCGCGGGCATGGCCGCGCTGAGCATCCGGCCAACTCCCGAGACGCGCGCGACCGGCTGCTCGCCACGGCGGAGGTCATCCTTGTGAGCTTCCCCGTGCCGCTGGATCTGCGGGCGCGCTCGCCGCGGCTGCGCTGGGTGCACCAGACGCCGGCAGGGGCGAGCAACCTGCTGCGCACCGACCTCTGGGGCAGCGACGTGGTCGTGACCACCTCCCGCGGCCAGGCCGACACGCGCCAGCCCTACGCGGAGTACGCGCTCGGCAGCCTGCTGCACTTCGCCCGGGGCCTTGCGCAGGCCCATCTCGACCAGGTGCGGCACGAGTTCGCGCCCCGCAGCTACGCGCCGCTGCTGCTCCAGGACAAAACGGTCTGCATCGTGGGCGCAGGCGGGATTGGCCAGGCGGTGGGGCGGCTGTGCGCGGCTGCCGGCATGCGGGTGGTGGGCACGCGGCGCAGCGTGACGCCGGGCGAAGCGCTGCCGGCGGGATTCAGCCGGTTGGAGCCGGCTGGCCGCCTGCTGGAGTTGCTCGCGGAGAGCGACGCGGTGGTGGTGTGCTGCCAGTGGACGCAGGAGACGACCAACCTGATCGGCGCGGCCGCGTTTGCGGCCATGAAGCCCGGCGCGATCCTCGTCAACGTGGCGCGCGGGGAGATCATCGACGAGGAGGCGCTGATCGCCGCACTCGCTGAGGGGAAGCTCCGCGGCGCGGCGCTCGACGTCTACGTCGGCGAGTTCAGCGGGCCGCCGGACCGGCGCCTGTGGGACGACCCGCGGGTCTTGATCACGCCGCACATCTCCGGGGGCAGCGATGCTCCGCAGTCGCGTCCCGTCGACCTCTTCTGCGACAACCTGCGCGCCTACCTGGCCGGCCGTCCGCTGGTCAACGCGATCGAGTGGGAGCGGGGCTACTGAGGCGTGGCCGGCGCTGCCAGATGCGGAGCCGGCGGGGTATCTCCGCATCTGGCAGCTTGTGCGATCCGTGTGCCGGCTGCCCGGCCGGCTTACGACGCGAAGTGGTCGTCGTAGGCGTAGGTGCCGCCGACGACCGGCGTCGTGTGCGTCACCTGGAAGCTGCCGCCGCCGTGCAAACCGGCCAGCCCGCCGCTGCCGCTCTGGAACGTCAGGCGCGAGTTCAGGCGGCTGCCCGCGGCGGAGAACGAAAAGGTCGCCGTGTAGTCGCCCGTGCGGCCGCCGATCGTGCAGCCGGCGCAGGTTTCGATGCCCTGCGCGTTCAATGAGCCGTCGGCATGCACGACCAGCCTGTAGGTATCGACAGCGATGCCGGTCAGGCCGCCGACGTAGGCCGGCGACTCGACCACGTCGAAGAACTGGTTGCCGTCGGCTGTTCCGATCAGCGTCCGTGTGCGAAAGAGCAGGCTCCACGTGCCGGCGGCCGTGGGTTGGTCGGCCCGCGCCGAGCCGGCGACGCCGGGGCCCAGGGCGGTGGCTAGCGCCAGGCTGAGCAGCAATAGGCGGCGGCGCGGATACTGCGAGGTCATGACAGGCTTCCTTTCATGCATGCCGGCCGCCGCGGGGGCGGGCGTACCGGCGTCATGCCGGCATCGTGCCGCGCGGCGCCCGAGCTGCCATCACGGAAGCCCTGTATTTCCGCGCACGAGCGGCGGCGGTGTCGGAGGAAGCGAATACCGGAGAACCTGCAGTGGTTACCGAGGCGGCAGAGCCGCGAGGCCGTGGGCGTGCGCGTAGCTCGTGGCCTCGGCGCGGTTGCGGGCGCCGATCTTGGCGTAGAGGTTGCTGATGTGCCGCTCGACCGTGCCCTCGGCGATGGTCAGCGCCCCGACGATCTCCCGGTTGGTGCTGCCGGAGGCGATCAGGCGCAGCACCTCGACTTCGCGCGCGGAGAGACCGCCGGGGTAGGCGGCGCGGCCGCGCGCGGCCCCCGGCTCCGCCGCCAGCAGCGCCCGCGTCGCCGTCGCAGCCCGTGCGAGGCCCAGCGCTTCGTACAGCGCCAGCGCTTCTTCCAGTTCGGCACGGGCCCCGCTCGACGCATCCTCGCCGCCGGCGGCGCGCAGCAGCACGGCGTATTCGCGCAGGCTGTGGGCGAGCTGCACACGGGCGCCGAGACCGCGATTCAGCGCCACGGCGGCGGCGTAGTGCGCCAGCGCATCGTCCTTCCTGCCGAGCAGGGCGGCGAGCATGCCCCGATAACGGTCCGCCGCGCCGAAGCAGATACAAGTATTCGGACCGATGACGATGCAGTGGCCGGCGTAGGTTTCAAGATAGTGGTAAAGCGGCAGGGCGCGGCGGGTATCGCCCAGGGCCACGCAGACTTCCGGCAACAGCGCCAGGCAGAGCAGCCAGTTCCAGCCGGCGGGGCCGGGAATCTCGCCGAAGTCGTTGACCGCCAGGCCGTCCAGCTCGCGGTGCGCGTCGGACAGCCGCCCCGCCCTGGCGTACAGCCAGGCCAGCCGGGCGCGCCAGTGCGACGCCCATGGATCTCGCCGGGCGCGGGCGATCAGCTCCGCCTCGGTCTGCGCCAGCAGCTCCGCCTCGCGCTCCTGATCGCAGAGCAGCGCCGCGCGTTGCAGGTCGTGCCAGAACCACGCCAGCGGCTGCCGCGCCCGCTCTCCCAGGGCGAGGGCCTCCGCGAGCAGGCCGTACGCATCGCTGAAGTGCCCTTCCAGCATCGCCCACATCGCCGTGACCAGCGCCACGTTGTACTGATAGATCGGCTCGCGCAGCTGCTCCGCCTGCGTCTGGTCGAAGGCCAGCGCTCGCCGCGCCTCGACGCGATCACCCAACCGCACCAACAGTTGCTGCTTCCAGAGGAAGCCGAGGGCCGTCCACTGGCGCTCGCCGGCCGCCTCGTTCAACTCCAGCAGCTCCATCACCGTGGTACGCCATCGCGGTGACGAGGGCTGCGGCACGATCCAGGCCAGCGACGCCGCCAGCATCGTTGCCGGATCGCCGAGGCGCCGCGCCATCGCCAGCGCCTCGTCCAGCAGCGCCCGCCGGCGCTCCTGCCGCGAGATCGTGGTTTGCAGCGATTGCGCGACCCGGCTGAGCAGCCTGACACGCAGGCTGCTGTCGTGTGCCGGCAAGAGGCGCAGCGCCGTCTCCAGCAGCTCATGGCCGACCATGCCTGTGCCGGGATAGCGGGCGCGGCTCAGGGCCGCTTCCGCCACCACCTCCGGCAACTCCGCCGCCAGCGCCAGCTCCGCCGCTTGTTGAAGGGTCTCCCATGAGGCCTGCAATGCGCCCGCTCGCGCCTGCGCCTCCCCCAGCGCCAGCAGCAACCGGGCGCGTTGCTCGATCGCTTCGGGCGGAAGCAGCTCAAGCACGATCTGCCACTGCTCGGCGGCGGCGGCCCAGGCGAAGGTGCGGGTCGCGGCCGCCGCGGCCAACCGTGCATAACTCGCCGTTCTACCGGCGTCGGCGCCCCTTCCGGCGAGATGATAGTGCCGCGCCAGCTCCGCCGCGCGCTGCGCAGCCGCCTCGGGATAGCGCCGTTCAATCGTCTCAGCCGCGCGCAGGTGGAGTTGCTGCCGCCGCGGCAGGGCGGTCTCCGCAAGCACGGTCTGCCGGATCAACGCGTGCGCGAACGCGTAGCCCCTATCCGGTTCGGGCTGCTCGCGCAGCAGCCCGGCGGCCACCGTGTCCTCCAAAGCGCCCGCCAATTCCGCGGGCGTCGCGTCGCGCACCGCGGCCAGCAGATCGAAGGGGAAGACGTCGCCCAGGATCGCCGCCGCCTGCAACAGCGCGTTGCCCGCCTCCCCCAGGCGCGCGAGGCGGCTGCCGATCACCTGGCGCACCCCCTCCGGCACGGCCCAGCCGGCCGCCGCTGCATCCGCGGCGGCGAGGTCGATCCCCTCTTCTTGCAGGTTGCGGATCATCTCGGTGACGAAGAAGGGGTTGCCCTCGGTCTCAGCGTGGACGCGGCCGGCCACCGGCGCCGCGGCCGGCGTACCGATGAGCGCCGCGATCAGCTCGCCCGTCGCCGCCGGCGGCAACGGGCGCAGGTGCAGCCGCTCCACGTTCGGCTGGCGGGCCAGGTCGGCCAGCACGCCCTGCAGCGGCTGGCCCGGCCGCGGCGCCACGGTGCGGTAACTCGCCGCCAGCAGCAGCGGCAGCTCCGGCAGGCGACGCACGACGTGTTGCAGCAAGGCGAGCGAGGCGGCGTCGGCCCAGTGCACATCCTCGAGCAGGAGCAGCAGCCCGCCCGCCGCCGCCCGCGCCGCCGCCGCCAGCAGGTCCGCCACCGCCTCGAACAGGCGGTAGCGGTCCAGCTCCGGCGACTCCATGCGGCCGGCGGGTAAGTCGGGGGAGCGATCGTGCAGCTCCGGCAGCAGCAGTGCCAGTTGCGCCAGCCCCTCGCGCGGCAACGCGGGCACGGCGCCGGGGTCGCAGGCGCGTACATAACCGCGCAGCGCCTCGATGAAGGGCAGATAGGGCGGCAGCCCTTCGCCGTCGTAGGCGTGGCCGGTGAGAACTACCGTGCCGGCGGCACGCGCATGGCCGGCAAGTTCCGTGAGCAGGCGCGTCTTGCCAATGCCGGGCTCGCCGGCCAGCAGCGTAACGCCTCCGCGGCCGGCATGCGCCTCGGCCAGACAGGCACGCAGCGCCGCCAGCTCCTGCTGCCGCCCGACAAACGGCGCCTGCCGCCGGGGTCCAGGCATATCGGACCACGCCACACCGCGTGCAGCGCAGTATACGCCCGCGACAGAGTCCCCGCATTCGATCGGCATCTGTCCAACCGGCGAGCACCGGCGCACCCCGCGCCCAGCGACCCTCGCCCATGTCGATCAACGTCGCGGCCGCGACAATTCGCGCACTCCTCCCGGTGCTCTGAGCGAGGAAGAAGGAGATAGGAACGAGGAAATAGGAAATAGGGAACGGGAGGCGAGCGTTCCCAGGCCATGGCTTGCGGCCGCGCCGCGAAACGTGCGCGCCGCGCGATCCTACGCCCTCTATTCCCTATTCCCTGTTCCCTCGCTCGCCGTAGTCGGCGAAGGGCGCGTCGCGGCGGCGGATCGTCTCGCGGAAGCCGATCTCGCCAAAGCTCTCGCGCCAGCGCAGCGCCTCTTCCGTGTGGCGGGTGACGCCGTCGAAGAAGGTGCCGAGCAGTTGCGTGGTGCGCAGGCCCATGTTCTCGAACGCCTGGTTGATCAGGAGCTTGTTCAAGGCGAGCTGATTGGCGGGAATGTGCTGGAAGCGGCGGGCGTGGCGCTCCGTCTCCTCGGCCAGCCGCTCCAGCGGCAGGACGCGCGAGACGAGGCCGATGCGGTAGGCCGTGGCCGCGTCGATTGCGTCGCCGGAGAGTAAGAACTGCTTGGCGTGCTCCAGTCCCAGCCGGTAGACCCAGAGCATCGACGTGGGCGTGCCGTAGACGCGCGAGGGCGGGTAGCCGATGAAGGCGTCTTCCGCCATGAAGATCTGGTCGGCGCAAAGCACCAGGTCGGTGCCGCCGCCCAGCGCGTAGCCGTGGAGTTGGGCGATCACCGGCTTGGGACACTCCCATAGCTTCATGAAGCGGCGCATGTTGTGGCCCATGAACTGCAAGTCGCGCACCGGGTCCCAGGCGCCCGGCCGTGCCTCCGGCGAGGGCGCGTCGTAGAGCGGCCGGCGCGGGATGCGCTCGCGCGGGTTGAGGTCGTAGCCGGCGGTGAAGGCCCGCCCGGCGCCGCGCAGCACGATCGCCCGCACCTCGCGCGAGGCCGTCGCGGCGTCGATCGCATCGGCAAGGCCCTGGATCACCGCCTCGTTCAGCGTGTTCAGCTTCTCCGGCCGGTTGAGGGTGATGAACGCGAGCGTGTCGCGCTCTTCGTAGAGGACGGGCTGTTCGTCTGGCATGGCAACGCCTTTCTGAGGCTGCGTGCAGCGCCCGCATTGTGGCAGATTGCCGACACGAGGCGCGTGCCCGCGCACGTGACGGCTGCTACGATCGGGCGCGGTGCAGGAGAGGCGTGGCGATGGCAGAGGACGCGAGTGAGGGTGAGCGCAATTCGCGCTTTTCAGACGAGCTGCGGGCGCAGGCGGCGCCGCTCTGGCAGCGGGTGCACGCGCATCCCTTCGTGCAGGGCATGGCGGACGGCAGCCTGCCGCTGGTGGCATTCCGCTACTACATGGTGCAGGACTACCTCTTTTTGGTGGAGTTCTGCCGCGTGCTGGCGCTGGGCGCGGCCAAGTCGCACGAACTGGAGACGATGGGCCGCTTCGCCGGCCTGCTGCACGAGACGCTGCACACGGAGATGGCGCTGCACCGCGCCTACGCGGCGAAGTTCGGCATCGGCGAGGCCGAACTGGAGGCGGCCGAGCCCTCGGCCACGACGCACGCCTACACGCGCCACCTGCTGCACGCGGCGCAGGCCGGCACGCTGGGCGAACTGGCCGCGGCGCTCCTGCCCTGCCAATGGGGCTACGCGGAGATCGGCCAGGCGCTCGATCGTACCGCGCCGCAACCGCGCCACGAGCCGTACGGCGAATGGATCGCGGCCTACGCCTCGCCGGAGTTCGGGGCGCTGGCGGAGTGGCTGCGGGCGCTGGTGGACCGGCTGGGCGCAGAGGCCGGCGCGGCGGAGCGCGGCCGCATGGCGCGGCACTTTCTGCACAGCTCGCGCTACGAGTTCATGTTCTGGGACGCGGCCTACAGGCAGGCCGGCTGGCCGGTCTGAGCCCGCGTGCGCCGCTGTTCGCGGCGCGGCCTGCGTGCTGCGCGTGCAATCGTGTGCCATGATGGGTATGGCGCTGAGCGCGATCTGAGCGAATTGAGGAAAAACACCCGTGGCCGTCACGACACCAGCCGGGCCCATGCTGCGCACGGAGCTGACCAGCCGCCTCTTCCAGGTGCTGGCCGATCCGACCCGCCTGCGCATCGTGGAGCTGATCCTCGACGGCGAGAAGAACGTCAGCGAGCTGGTGCAGCTCCTCGGACTGCAGCAGGGGCGTGTTTCCACGCACCTGGGCTGCCTGCGCTGGTGCGGCTTCGTCACCACCCGGCGCGAGGGTAAGTACGTGTACTACCGCATCGACGACCCGCGCGTGCGCGAGCTGACGAAGCTGGCACAGGCGCTGCTGGCCGACCACGCCGGCGAGGTCGCGAGCTGCTTCCGCCTCAGTAACGAGGACGCGCTGTAAGCGCGATCACGCGGGCCCGGCCAGCGAGCGCTTGACAGACGCTCCGTTGTGCGTATCGTATACTCATAAATAGATATGAGTGATGCAAAGCCGACTGAGCACGCACGGCGAAGGAAGACCGGCATGCGCCGTACCCGCAGCACGGGCTGGTGGTTTTGGGCGTTGCCGGCTTTGGCCTGTATCCCTTGTCTGCTGCTGCCGGCCTTCATCGCCCTGGGAGCAGTGCTCGCCTCGGCGACCGGGGGAGTTCTGGGCGGTGTGCTCGTCGCCGGCGCCATCCTGCTCATGGGTGGCGGCCTGAGCGTGAGCGTGTATCTGTTCCTTCGGAGCCGCGCACGCCGCAACGCTGCCTGCTGCTTGCCGATCGCTGCTTTGCCGTCGATGACCGGGCCGCAGGAGCCAGCCGAAGAGCCCGTCAGCGAAGTGGCCCGATGACAGCGACTCAACACAGCCACTTCGACCTGGTGATCCTTGGCTCCGGCTCGACCGCCTTCGCCGCGGCGCTGCGCGCGGCCGAGCGGGGCAAGAGCGTGGTGATGACCGAGCAGCGCACGATCGGCGGCACCTGCGTCAACCGCGGCTGCCTGCCGTCGAAGAACCTGATCGAGGCGTCCAGGCTCGTGTACGATGCCGCCAATCCACGCTACCCGGGCCTCGCCGGCGCGCGCCTGCCCCTCGACTTTCGCGCCCTGATCGCCCAGAAAGACCAGATCATCCACGACTACCGGGGCAAGAAGTACGAAAGCATCATCGGCCCCGAGAAACGCATTGAGATTGTCGCCGGTGAAGCCCGCTTCATTTCTGACCGCACCGTGGCCGTCGCAGACCGGGTGCTCAGCGGGGAGCGCTTCGTGATCGCCACCGGCTCGCATCCGGTCACCCCGGATATTCCGGGCCTGGCTCAGACGCCCTTCCTGACCAGCGACCTCCTGACCAGCGACGAGGGCATGGAACTCACCGAGCTGCCCGCATCGCTGGTGATCATCGGCGGCGGCTACATCGCGCTGGAGCTCGGGCAGATGTTTGCCCGCTTCGGCACGGCGGTCACCATCGTCGAACGCAGCAGGCAACTGCTCGCGCACGGCTACGAGCCCGAGGTCGGCCCGGCTATCACCGACATTCTGCGCGACGAAGGGCTGACGGTGCTCACCAACGCGCGGGTCCAGGCGACCGAGCCAACGGAGGGCGGCGTCTCGGTGCACGTCCAGGTCTATGGGCGAGAACGCGTGCTGCACGCCGAGCGCCTCTTGCTCGCCGCCGGCCGGCAACCGAATACCGACAACATCGGCCTGGAGCAGGCGGGGGTTGCCCTCGACGAGCACGGCGCCGTCCGCGTCGACGAGTACCTGCAAACGAGCGTGCCGCAGATCTTCGCTGCCGGCGACGTGGTCGGCCGGGAGACCGGCAGTCAGATGGCGACGCCGGTCGGCGCCCACGACGGCGGCATCGCCGCGCACAACGCCTTCGCCGGCGCTGGTCAACGCCGGCGCGTCGATCACCGCGTGATCCCCCGCGCGATCTTCACCGACCCGCCGATCGCCAGCGTCGGCCTGACCGAGGCGCAGGCGATCGCGGCCGGCCATCCCTGCTGGTGCAACACGGTACCCATGGAGCTTGTCCCCCGCGCCGGCGCCATCCGCGACACGCGCGGCCTGATCAAGATGGTCGCCGACGCCGACACCTACGAGGTTTTAGGCGTCTCGATGGTCGGCGTCGCTGCCGGCGAGGTTATCCACGAAGCGGCGATGGCCCTGCGCTTCCACGCTTCGCTCGACGACTTCATCGACCTCGTGCATGTCTACCCGACGATGGCCGAGGCGCTCAAGATCGTCGCCATCTCGCGCTACAAAGACCCCGCGCGGCTCTCTTGCTGCGCCGAGTAGCCGGTTCACGCGCGGCACCGCGGTTGCATCCCGCTGGAGCAGGCCATGTCGTCCATCTCCCATCGACCTCCAACTATCCGCGCGTCACGGCGCAGGCTCACTCTCGGCCTCACCGCCGTGGGAATCCTGGTGGTGCTCGGCGTGCTGGTCCTGGGCTACGCCACCAACCGGGGCGGGCGCTCCAGCCATGCGGTAAGCGCAGCAGCCGGCTCGCCGCCAGGACGTGCGAGCGGCCCGGCGCTGAGCGTGCCCGACTTCGCCGTGTCCGCGGCGCCGTTTGTGGGCGGGCAGCGCTTCGTGCTCTCGCAGCACACCGAGAAGCCGACCGTGGTGTTCTTCATGGCCTCCTGGTGCGTGAGCTGCGTGCCCGAGGCCCGCGCGATCGCCCAGCTCCAGGGCGAGATGGGGCAGCAGGTCAACTTCGTCATCCTGGATATTGACCTCGGCGACAACCTGATCGGCCTGGAACACTTCTGGAAAGCGGCGTTCAGCCCCGCCAATCTCTGGGCGCTCGACCAGGGCAGCCAGGTATCCTCGGCCTACCACGTGAACAGCCTCGACACGACGATCGTCATCGCCGGCGGCAAGGAGGTCTCGCGCACGATCGGCTCACGTTCGCTGAGCCAGCTCAAAGAGACGCTCGCGGCGGCCGGGGTGCCGCGGTGAACCCGCTCGACCCCGCGGCCTATCAAAGCGCCGTCAGCGGCTGGCTCGTCGGATTGCCGCTGGCCTACGCCTTTGGCGCCGGCATGCTCGCCTCGGTCAACCCCTGCGGCTTTCTGATGCTGCCGGCCTACGCGACCTACTACGTCAGCACCGAGGACGCCGCACAGCGCACGACGGCTGCGGCCCGCAGCCTGCGGGCGGTGCAGCTGGGCCTGATCGCAACCATCGGCTTCCTTGCCGTCTTCGGTCCGCTCGGCCTGGTGATCTCGCTCGACGGCCATGCGCTCGTGCGGCTCTTCCCCTACGCCAGCCTCGTCATCGGCGCGTTGCTCATTGTCCTGGGGGTGAGCCTGTTGCTGACCCGGCGGCGGGTGTCGCTCGGCCTGGCCGAACGGGTGCGGCTGACACGATCCCGCAGCCCGCGCGGCGTGTTCCGCTTCGGCATCGCCTACGCGGTCGCCTCGCTGGGCTGCACGCTGCCCGTCTTCATCATCGTCGTGGGTACTGCCGTCAGCGCTCACAGCTTCATCAATGCGCTCGTCCAGTTCCTCAACTATGCGCTTGGCATGGGGCTGGTGCTCATGGTCGTCAGTGTGGGTGCGGCGCTTGCGCAAGGCGCCGTCACCAACCGGCTGCGACACGCCCTGCCGTACGTGGAGCAGACCGGGGCGGCGCTGCTGGTCGCCGCCGGGGTCTATCTCCTGTACGTCTGGTTCAGCCTCGGGCGCGTGCTCGCCTGAGCGATTGCAGAGGTTCCGATGACGGCCGTACTGCTCTACCGCCAACGCCACTGCGCCGCCTGCGCCCCCGTGGAACGCTACCTGCGCGAGCACGGCGTCGCCTTCACCCCCAGAGAGATCGACACGGACCCGGCGGCGATGGCCGAGTTTCTGACCTATGGCTACCTGACGACGCCGCTGACGGTCATCGCCGGCACACCGGTCGCGGGGTTTCAGCCGAAGCGCCTGGCCGAGCTGCTCGCATCACGGGCGGCCGCCGCAGAATGCACCCCGTAGAGAGGCTTCGATGGATACCATACCCATCCCCCAGGGAGACCTCGCCCTGCTGCAGGATCCAGTCGCCCAGTCGTTGCTCCGGTCCACGATCCCGGCCCGCCTGGCCTATGCGGCGTTGGACGGCACGCCGCGGGTGGTGCCGATCTGGTTCCACTGGACGGGCTCGGTGTTTGTGCTCGGCACGCCGCCCCGGGCGCCGAAGCTCAAGGCGCTGGCGCAGCACCCGCGGGTGGCGCTGACGATCGACAGCGCCGAGCCGCCCTACAAGGTCCTCTCCGTCCGGGGGACGGCGGCGGTCGAGCACCTCGACGAGGTGACGCCCGAATATGCGGCGGCGGCGCAGCGCTACCTCGGCGCGGAGCAGGGCACCGGCTGGGTCGAGCAGGTGCGCGGGATGGGCCTGGGCATGACGCGCATCACCATCCACCCCACCTGGGTGGGCGTGCTCGACTTCGAACGCCGCTTGCCCAGCGCGCTGGCTGACCGCGATGGAGCGCACGAAGCGGGACGGGGAGTTCGGTGATGTCGCGACGAGCACGGCTGCACATCGGGGACCTGGCGCGGCAAACCGGTGTCTCGGTCAAGGCCCTGCGACTGTACGACGAGCGCAGGTTGCTCCTTGTCGCCGGCCGCAGCGAGGCAAACTACCGGCTCTTTCCGCATGAGGCCGTGGCCTGCGTCCAGTGCATTCGCGCCATGCAGGCGGCCGGGCTGACGCTGCGCGAGATGCAAGCGATCGCCAGCGCTCAGTGCAGCAGTGCGAACCTTTCCGAGTTGCTCCCGCAGGCGTTGGCCCGGGCGATGGCGCGCCTCGACGAGCAGGCCGCGCAGCTTGAGGCCAAGCGCGCCCGCCTGCGGCAGAGCATGGCGAGCGTCGATGCGACCATCCGGCAGTACACCGCTTGACTCTCCCCCAAGGGGGAGGCTCGACACTCAGACCGTGCACAAACCAGCTTCATCGCTGGCAGGCAGTTCAACGGTGCACGGGAGGAGGTCGAGGTCATGAAGCTAGAGGAACAGGTGCGGCGCGGCGTAGCCGTGATCGGTCAGTACGACGAGTTCAAGCTGATACCGCCGCTGGTGCGTCTGCTGGCAGCCGGCGAGCCGGTGACCGTCGAGCAGCTTGCCGAAGCCGGCGGCTGGACGGTCGGCGAAGTGCGAGCGCAGCTCGCACGGCAGCCGAGCGTCGAGTGGGACGGCGCGGGCAGGATCGTGGGGTTCGGGCTCACGTTGCGGCCGACGCCGCATCGCTTCATGTTCGACGGCCGCACCGTCTACGGCTGGTGCGCCTCAGATATCCTGACCTTCTCAGCGCTGCTGAGCACCGACGGTGTGGCCGAGTCGACCTGCCCGGTCACAGGGCGACCCATCCGTGCCGAGCTGACGCCGGAGTCGGTCCGGCGGGTCGATCCGCCCCGCGGTGGTGTCCGAGGTGCGCCCCGAGCAGCGGGTCGCCGACGTGCGGGCCGAGATCTGCAGCCTCGGCAGCTTCGTCAGCTCGCGCGAGGTCGCCGCGGGCTGGCTCGCTGAACACCCCGAGGGGCAGCTCAACTCCGTGGAGGAAGACTTCGAGCTGCGCCAGCGGGTGCTGACAGAGCTCGGCTGGCTGCGCCGCTGACCGGCCGACATCCGGCGCCGCGGCGAGTCCCGCCGCGAGCCCCAAGAGTAGCCACAGGTGACGCTATCTACCTGGCTTGAGGAGCTACCATGACTACCCAGATGACTACTGCCCAGACGATCGCTGGCTCGCCGCCCGCCCTGGACGAGGTCGCGCCCGATCTCATAGCCGAGTTGGACGGCTTTTCCTCCGCGCCGGACCCCTACCCGACGTATGCCCGCTGGAGGCAGGCGTGGCCGGTGTCGCAGATGTTCGGCGCGGTGAACCTGCTCCGCTACGCCGACGTCGAGGCGGTGCTGCGCCACCCGCGGGTCAGCGCGGACGACCGCAACGCGCGGGCGCACCGGGAGCAGGTCGCGCAGCAGCGGCTTGCGCCGCAATACCTCTCACAGATGGACGAGCGCTCCTTCCTGCATCGCGACCCGCCGGACCACACCCGCTTGCGCCGGCTGGTGACCAGGGCGTTCACACCGCAGCGGATCGAGGCGCTGCGGCCGGACATCCAGGCCTTTGTGGACGCCGCCCTCGACACGGCGGCCGGCGAGGGCTGGATCGAGCTGGTCGACGCGCTCGCCTATCCTCTGCCGATCGCCATCATCTCGCGGCTGACCGGTATTCCCGCGGAAGACGGGGAGATCGTCGAGTCGTTGCAGCGTGCCCAGCTATGCTGCACGTTCGAGCCTGCCAGCGTGTTTGCGGTGAAGAACGGCGACGGCGAGACGAGCGCCACACAGGTCGAAGCCAACCGCATCCAGCAACAGCTCAGCCAGTACTTCGACGGCATGATCGCGCAGCGGCGCCGGCGGCCCGGATCGGATCTCGTATCCGCGCTGATCGCTGCCGAGGAGCAGGGTGAACGGCTCAGCCACGAGGAGATCAACGCGACGCTGCGCTTGCTCTTCATCGGCGGCTACGAGACCACGGTGAACCTGCTCGGCAACGGCGTGCTCGCCCTGCTGCGCTACCCCGACCAGCTCGCCGCGCTGCGGCAGAACGCCGCGCTTGCGTCGGCCACGGTCGACGAGGTGATGCGCTACGATGCGCCGTTCCAGTTCACGCGGCGCATCGCCCTGGACGACCTCGAGATCGGCGGCTACCGCATCGATGCGGGGACGACGATCCTGCTCTGGCTGGCCGCCGCCGACCGCGATCCGGCCCAGTTCAGCGAGCCCGATCGCTTCGACATTACCCGCGGCGATAACCGGCACCTCGCCTTCGGCACGGGCATCCATGCCTGCCTGGGCGGCCCGCTGGCTCGCCTGCAAGGCGAGATCGTGTTCGAAACGCTGGCTCGCCGATTGGTCGACCCGGCACTGGAGGCCGACCCGCCGGCCTACCTGTGCGACGTCTTTCGCGCCCTGCAGGCGCTGCCCATCGGCTTCCGTGCCGTGCGCCCCGCCGATTCCCGGGCAAGCTGAGGCGATCCGAGCTGCCGGTTGTCATCTGATCGGCAGGCCAGCGACCATCTCCCCGGCCAGCGCCTGGCGCTGGCCGGGGATCGCGCCGGCACAATGCTGCGTCGGCGGATAGCAACATCGGGCGAGGAATACCCAGGATGCGGCAGCACGCTGTGGGTCAGGGAGAGACCATGACGCTGGAGTCCAAAAACATACCGAACCGCTGGTGGAGAGTCAAAGGCGCGGGCCTCGGCGACGGTGAACTGGGCGTACTGCGCGCAATCCTGCACGGGTTTCTCGAGCGCGGACAGCCGCCGGCGCCGGCCGAGCTGCGCAGCGTAGCCGACGCGGCTGGCGTGGGCCTGGATACGGCGCTGGCCGAACTGGTCCGGCATGACATGCTGGTGACCGCTGCCGCCGACGGAGCGATCCTCGGCGCCTACCCATTTTCCGCTGTGCCGACTGAACACCGGGTGGCGATCCTGGGCCGGGCGACCGTCTTCGCGATGTGCGCCATCGACGCCCTCGGCATCCCATACATGGTGCAGCGGGCGGCGGCGATTACGTCGCGCGACGCGGCCACGAACGAGCCGTTGCAGGTCCAGATCGATCCAGTGACCGGGCGCGCGGCCGCGGACCCGCCGAGCGTGATCGTCTTTGCCGGCAGCAGCGGCGGTGAGGGCACGGCGGCCGCATGCCGCTGCCCGTTCATCAACTTCTTCCGCTCGGCGGAGGCGGCAGACGAGTACCTACGGGCTCATCCGGAGCTGGATGGCCAGATCCTCGCGCTGGACGACGCCGTAGCGTTTGGCCGGCGCGTCTTCGAAGACCCGGACGGCCTCGTGATGTCATGAGAGCGACGGCAGGGCTGGAACTACTTCCAGCTCTGCCGCTGGCTGCCGTCGCGCGCTGCACAGGGATGCGCTCACGGCTTACTGCTTGCTGCTTACTGCTTACTGCTTAATGAAGAGCGTCCCGCCGCTGACCTTGTCATTGAAGTTGAGCGCCCCCTGGACGACTAACCGAACTCCCTCCGCGTGACCGGGTGGGTTGGTGCCGAGATCGCAGTCCTGAGTCAGGATGCCATCGAACTGCTCGCCTGACGCCCCAACAAGGTGGACACGGAGAATAGCCTGCCCGCCGCTGAAGCTCGGCGGCAGGCCGAGACTGGGGTCGGAGCCGGTCGCGTCGAAGCTGAGGAGGTCAGTCGCCGTCCAGGTGCCTTTGCCGAGCACGGTGCTGCCGTGCATATGGACGAAGGTGCCGCCGCCGGAGGCCGTCTTGGGATGAATACTGAGCGTGCCCTGACCGCTCAGAGCAATAGTGTCGCCATTGGATGCCATGGCGACATCGGGACAGACGCTGGGGCCAAGGGCACAGATGAGCCCCGCTCCGAGCAGGTAGTGATAAGTCGCTGCCCCACTGTCTGCCCGAACGGGCGCGCGGGCGAGGGCGCCACCGAGCGCTAGAACGACTGCCAGGACCATGAGCCGGTACCGCATGAGGCTGCTCCTTCCTGCCGCTGCCCGGTTACGATCGCGTTTCGGCAACGCTCGTCGGTCGGAGCATCATACACCCTCATACACGGATGTGATGAGGTGAACGACATCGAATATCTTGCGAAGAAAGAGGGAGGGCAGCGTGCGAACGCGCGGGTTGTGTCCGCTCCTGGCGGGTTCGCACCGGGCAAGCGTCCCAGGCAGGGCGCTACAATCGAGGTGGCCATTGCCGTCGTGAGTACAGCGACGTACACACGCGCCTGACGCAAGGAGCCGCGCATGCCGCCGCGTTTCTGTGTCGGACCGAGCATGGCGACGGACTGGGGCGAGCAGGCGCCGCTCAGCCTGTGCCTGCTCCGGCGCGTCTTTGCCTACTTCCGCCCGTACTGGCGGCGCGCCCTCATCGTGTTCGGCTGCATCGGCGCCGGGGCCGGGCTGGGGTTGGCGCCCGCACTGGTCACCAAGGGTCTGATTGACTATCTGGCCCATCCGGACGCGGGCCTGCGGCCGCTGGCGCTGCTGGTCGGCGCCGGGGTCGGGGCAACGCTGCTCGGCGGCCTGGTGGGCGTGCTGCAGGAGTACCTGACGGCGACGATCAGCCAGGGCATCATGTTCGACCTGCGCGAGCAACTCTTCAGTCACCTGCTCGGCCAGTCGGTCGGCTTTTACACCAGTACCCGCTCCGGCGACCTGTTGTCGCGCATGAACAACGACGTGGGCGGCATCCAGGACGCCGTCGCCGAGACGGTCTTCGGCCTGGTCAGCAACGTCGCGACCGTCGTGACCACGCTCGTCTTGATGTTGATCTTGAGCTGGCAGCTGACGCTGGCGGCCTTCGTACTCATGCCGCTCATCCTGATCCCAAGCCGCTATGTGGGCCAGGCGACGTACCGGGCTCGCCGGCGCACCCAGGAGCAGCTCGGCGAGATGAGCGCCTACCTGCAGGAGGTGCTCGGCATCTCGGGCATGCTGCTGGTCAAGGCCTTCACCAAAGAACGCGCCGAGCACGCCCGCTTCCGCGTGCTCAACGCCGAGCTGCGGCGGCTCGAAGTGCGGCAAACGATGATTGGGCGCTGGTTTCAGCTGATGGGCACCGTGCTTATCACCCTGGGGCCGGGGCTCTTGCTCCTGTTCGGCGGCTACCTGGTGCTGCACGGCCAGGCCAGCGTCGGCACCGTGGTCAGCGTGATCACGATCCTCGCCGGCCGGCTGGCCGGTGCGGCGGGGTCACTCGGCAACACGTACGTCAACATCACCGGCTCGCTGGCGCTTTTTCAACGTCTGTTTGCCGTGCTCGACCTGCCGCCCGAGGTCAGCGACCAGCCGGAGGCCCGAACCGTGGCGCACGTGCAGGGTCGGGTGACCTTCGAGGGTGTAACCTTTGCCTACCCCGGAACTGTGCAACCGGCCGTCGCCGGCGTGTCTTTCCAGGTGGAATCGGGTCAGCTCGTTGCGCTCGTCGGCCCGAGCGGCGCCGGCAAAACGACGGCCACGTACCTGCTCGCCCGCTTCTACGACCCGCAGCATGGCCGCATCCTGCTCGATGGCGTGGACCTGCGCGCCATGACGGTGGAATCGCTGAGCCGGCAGCTTGGCATCGTCTTTCAGGATACGTTCCTGTTCCACGCCAGCGTGCGCGATAACCTGCTCTACGCCCGCCCCGACGCCGCCCAGGCTGAGCTGGAAGCGGCGACGCGTGCCGCCCAGATCCACGACTTCATCGCGTCGCTGCCGGAGGGCTACGACACGCTCGTGGGCGAACGGGGGCTTCGCCTCAGCGGCGGCGAGAAACAGCGGCTGGCGATTGCGCGGGTGATCCTCAAGAACCCACGGCTGGTCATCCTCGATGAGGCGACCTCGAACCTGGATACGGTATCGGAGCAGCTTATCCAGGCGGCGCTGCGGCCGCTCTTCGCCGGGAGAACGGCGTTTGTGATCGCCCACCGGCTCTCCACGGTGCTCGCGGCCGATCTCATCCTCGTCTTCGACCACGGCCGGATCGTTGAGCGCGGCAGTCACCACGAGCTGCTGGCGCAGGACGGCGTGTACGCGGACCTCTACCGCCGCCAGTTTCTGGGCGAGCCGGCGACAAAGCGCAAACTCGCCGGCGTGGCAGTGTAACCGGCCTCAGCCGAGGGGCGATGGACTGCTGGCGATACTATCCATTCTGCAATCCCTTGAGTCTGGCCAGCCCGGACGACCTGCTCGGCCCGCGCGACCTGTGCGCAGGCACGGTGAGTCTTCAGCGCGTGCTGGCGTATTCGTAATGCAGTCACCGGCCGCGGCTTGAACTAGCGGGCGACCGGACGCTGCTCCGCCTGCCACTCCGGCCAGCCGCCCTCAAGGCGGAAGGCCTCGTAGCCGTGGCGCCGCAGCAGCGCCACGGCTTCGTCGGCAAACAGGCAGTACGCGCCCCGGCAGTAGGCCACGATGGGCCGGTCCCGCGGCAACTCCTGCAGTCGCCGCGGCAGGTCATCGATGGGAACGGAGAGCGCGCCCGGCAGGTGGCCGTGCGCATATTCGACGGGCGGGCGCACATCGAGCAGCAACACCTCGCCCTGTGCGGCGAGCTGTTCCACCCTGTCACGGGCGTACGGCTGGGCGTCGGCGCCATCCACGGCGTACTCGTGTGCGATGGCTTGAACCTCGGCGAACTGTCGCTCCGCCACGGTCCGCAGCATCAGCCAGAGACGCAAGACATCCTCGCTGGCGAGGCGGTAGAGCACCCGGTTGCCGTCCCGCTCGGCCTCGACGAGGCGGGCGTTGCGCAGCACCTGCAGGTGCTGCGAGACGTTCGCAACCGACATCTCGGTCTCGGCGGCGAGCGCTTCGACGTGCCGCGGAGCCTGGGCGAGTAAGTCCAGCAGCTCCAGCCGCTTCTCGCTGGCCAGGGCGCCGCCCACGCGGGCGAACTGGGGATAGAGGCGGTTCTTAAAGGGGCGGTGGTTCATGGCCCCAGCATACGCTCCGGGGCGCGCTTTACTCCAGTATTCAATTAATGACTGGACTACTTGAATTGCTTATGCGATGCTCGACCCCAGAGCGAACCTGTTGCAGGCAAGGGTCGAGTATGGATTGCACCGTTCCCGTCCTCCGCCACGCTCGCGGATCCGCTCCGGTGTTGGGCCTGCGGGCCAACTGGCGGCAGTTCGCCCTACTCGTGGCGATCAACACCTTCGTCGGCGGCATGGTTGGGCTGGAACGCACGATCCTGCCGGCGCTGGCCAGGCACGACTTCGGCGTCGGCTCCAGTACCGTCGCCGTCTCCTTCATCGCCGCCTTTGCGCTGGCCAAGGCCCTGGCGAACCTTTTCGCCGGCCGGCTCTCGGCCCGCTTCAGCCGGCGGAGCCTGCTGATCGCCGGCTGGCTCTGCGGCTTGCCGGTGCCGTTCGTCATCATCTGGGCGCCGAGCTGGTCGTGGGTGATCGCGGCCAACGTCCTGCTCGGCCTCAACCAGGGCCTCGCCTGGTCGATGACGGTCAACATGAAGATCGACCTCGTGGGCCCACGCCGGCGTGGGCTGGCGCTGGGCTTCAACGAGGCGGCCGGCTATCTTGCCGTGGCCGGCGCCGCCTTCCTGAGCGGTGTGATCGCCGAGCACGCCGGCCTGCGCCCCGCGCCGTTCTATCTCGGCATCGCCTTTGCTGCCGGCGGTCTCGCCCTCAGTGTGCTGTGCGTGCGAGACACGACGCCGTTTGTCGTGGCCGAGGCTGCCGGGCACGCCGAGCGTGGGCCGGCGCCGTCGCTGCGGCAGTGTTTCGCGGAGACGACCTGGCGCCGGCGCCACTTGTTCGGCGTCAGCCAGGCCGGCTTCGTCAACAACCTCAACGACGGGCTCGCCTGGGGCATCTTCCCGCTCTTCTTCGCCAGCCACGGGCTGTCGATCGAGGGGATCGCCGTGCTCGCAGCGGCCTATCCCCTGCTGTGGGGCGGGCTGCAGCTGGGCACCGGCTGGGCGAGCGACCTGGTGGGTCGCAAGCCGCTCATTGTCGGCGGGATGCTGCTGCAAGGGGTCGCGATCGCGCTCGTGGGTCTCAGCGCGGACTTTGCCGGCTGGCTGGCCGGCGTTGTCCTGCTCGGCGTTGGAACGGCGATGGTGTACCCGACCCTGCTGGCGGCGATCGGCGACGCCGTTCACCCGCACGCCCGCGCGACCTCGCTCGGCGTCTATCGCTTCTGGCGGGATGCCGGAGCGCTGGCGGGTGCGGTGCTCGCCGGCGCCCTGGTCGATGCCTTCGGCTTCACGCCCGCGATTTACGTCATCGCGCTCTTGACCGTGTTCTCTGGCCTGGTCAGCGCCGGCGCCCTCGAGCAACCGTCGCGACGTGTCAGCGTCGCTCAGATGGAGGTCTCCACATGAATGTCACACCCTTCGTGCACGAAGGCCTGGGCAATAGTTCCTACCTGGTTGAGGTAGGCGACGGTGAGGCGATGGTGATCGACCCCGATCGTGCCATCGCCCGCTACGTCGCTGCTGCCGAAGCCCGCGGCCGGCGCATCGTCGCCGCGTTCGAAACGCACCTGCACGCCGACTTCGTCTCCGGAGCGACGGCGCTGGCGGCGGGCTCGGACGCCACGGCATACGTGCCGCATGGCGCCGAGGCCCGCTTCCCGCACCAGCCGCTGGCAGCGGGCCAGCGCGTTCGGCTCGCGGGGGTCGAGGTCGAGGCGATCGCCTCGCCGGGCCACACGCCCGAGCACCTGAGCCATCTGCTGAGACGGCCGGCCGGACCGCCGCTGCTGTTCAGCGGCGGCTCGCTGCTGGCCGGCGGCGCGGCCCGCACCGACCTGATCGCTCCCGAGCAGACGGAGGCGCTCACGCGCGCCCAGTACGCGACGATCACGACCGCCTTTGCGGCGCTCCCGGACGAGACGCTGCTCCTGCCGACGCATGGCGGCGGCTCGTTCTGCTCGGCGGGCGCCGGCGCCGAGCGCACGTCGACGCTGGGCCGGGAGCGAGCCTCGAATCTGCTGCTGGCCGTGCCCGACGTCGAGATGTTTGTGCGCGACTTTCCGCGGACCTTCCCGGCGGCGCCGGAGTACTTCTTTCGCCTGCGCGCGGTGAACCAGGCCGGTCCGCGCCTGCGGCGAGAGATCCCCCTGCCTCGCCCCCTTTCGCCCGAGACGTTCGCGGCGGCGAGCGGTGACGCGCTGGTGGTCGACGTGCGCCCCAAAGAGGCATATCACGTCGGCCACATCCCCGGCGCCCTGAGCATTCCCTTCCGCGATGCCTACGCCACCTGGCTGGGCTGGTTGACACCGGCGGAGACGCCGCTCCGGTTCGTGACGGACGGTGTGCCGCTGGAGCGGGTGGTGGACGAGTCGTTGCTGGTGGGCTACGAACGCTTCGCTGGCTGGCTGGACGGCGGCATGGCGGCCTGGGCCGCTGCCGGGCTGCCGCTGCGGCGCTCGCCGCTCGTGCAGGCCGCTGCCGCTCGTGCGCAGCTCCTCGCCGGTGCGCTGGCGCTCGACGTGCGGGAGCCGGGCGAGTATGCGGCCGGCCACCTGCCCGAGGCGCTGCACGTGCCGCTCGGCAGACTCGCCGGCGAGCTCTCCCGATTGCCGCGAGACCGGCCGCTGGTGGTCTACTGCGGCCACGGCGAACGTGCGGCCACCGCGGTGTCGCTGCTGGAACGGGCGGGGTTCGCCGGTCCGTTGCTGAACCTCGATGGCGGGATTGGGAGCTGGATCGCTGCCGGCCTGTCCGCGGCGTAACACCGCTTCGCCGCAACGGCTTCCAGTTCTCGGATAGGAAGCATCGCCCGAGCGTGTCCAGTCTGGCGCGGTAGCAGCCGTGCCGGCTACGTGGCGGGGCGTGCGCCCGTGCACTGCGGTATGCTCTTCACAGCGATGCAACCGCTGCAGTGGAGCGCGGCCGCCCATGACCCAGGAGCTTTCGCCGGACGAGAACCGCGACATCGACCTGCTGCTCGCCTCGCTGCGGGCGGACATGGCGGACACGCACGCCTTCTTGCAAGCGCTGGCCGTGCGGCTCGACGGCGCCCTGCCCGGCCAGGTCGAGGTCGAGCGGCACGGCGGCCTCTTCTCGCGCGACCACTCTGTGAAGCGCATCGCCCTGGACCTGGGCGAGCGGCGCTACGGCATCGCCGACGAAGGGCACGGGCGGCTGCGCGCCGAGCGCACCAACGTCGTGCGCAATATCGCGCTGAAGACCGAGCAGCTCGGCGTCGATGAATGGCTGCAGAGCCTTGCCGGCGACCTGGCCGGCATGGCGCAACGCAGCGGGCGCGGGCGTGAGGCGCTGGAGCGGCTGCTGCTCGGCCGCCCGCCGGAGGCCTGACGCCGCCGCGAGATCGGAGCAGGCACGCGCATGGCAGAGCCGAACGACGCCGAGCGGCCGGAAGACGCGGCCGCCTCGCAGGAGAGCGCGCAAGAGCTGGCCGCCGGGCAGTTGCCCATGGCCGCGCGCGGGCGCCTGCAGCAGGAGACGGGCGGCCGGCGCTTCTTCGCCACGGACCTTTCCGTCGCCGAGCTGCTGCTGATCGAGGCCGAGGGCTACGAGCCGCTGGGCGTGGTGATGGGCAGCAGCGTCTACCACGTCGGCTGGCAGACCTACGGCTGGAGCTGGTACGGCGGCGCGCAGGAGCTGCAGACCGTCACGCAGGCGCACATGCACGCCCGCGAGCTGGCGATGGGCCGCATGGAGCAGGAGGCAGCGGCGCTCGGCGCCCACGGCGTGGTCGGCGTGCGGCTCACGGCCGAGGGCTATGAGGGCGAGAGCGGCCTGCTCGACTTCAAGGCGATCGGCACCGCCGTGCGCCTGCGTGGGGCGCCGGCCCCGCCGCGGCCCTTCGTCAGCGACCTCTCCGGCGACGACTTCTGGACGCTGATGCAGGCGGGCTTTCTGCCGCTCGGCCTGGCGATGGGTTTCTGCGCCTACTACAACTTCCCGTATCAATACCCCTACGTCGCCGGCGGCATCTGGCGCTACGGCAACCAGGAGCTGCCCGAGTGGACGCGCACGCTCTACGACGCCCGCCGCCTGGCGATGCAGCGGCTGGAAGCAGACGTGCATCGTGCCGGCGCCACGGGCGTGGCCGGCGTCAGGATCGACGTGCAGAAGCACCTGCACGAGCGCGAGAGCAACAACACGCACTACCTGGCGCTGGTCGTCGATTTCTTCGCCATGGGCACGGCGATCGCGCCGGCGCGTCAGGCGTTCGCTTCCGGCCGGCCGCGCCCCGTGCTCGACATGATCGGCCTGGCGCGCCGCTCGGCCACCGAAGCCGAAGAGTTGCAGACGAAGTGATTGCACCCGCGATCATCGCGTAGGACGAACTGGCGATGCAGGCAACGGCCGCCGCAGCTCCGCCCTGGAGGAACGCATGACCACCAGCAACGAACCCGGTATGCCCCAGATTCCGGACGCCGCCCGCCAGCGGCTGGACGCGGCGCGCGCCGTTCAGGGCCGCCGCTTCTTCACCAGCGATCTCTCGGTCAACGAGTTTTTGCTGGTCAAAGAAGCCGGCTTCGACCCGGTCGGACTGGTGATGGGCAGCTCGATCTACCACATCGGCTACCAGTTCGGGCGCTGGTCCACCAACATGGAGCTGGAGAAGTTGACCCAGGCGATGTACGAGGCGCGCGAGCTGGCGATGGCGCGCATGGAGGAAGAGGCCGACGCGCTGGGCGCCGACGGCGTGATTGGCGTGCGGCTGGAGGTGGCGCGCCATGCCTGGGGGGAGCACCTGGCCGAGTTCATGGCGATCGGCACGGCGGTGATCGCGCAGAACGGCCAGAGCCACCGTACCGCGCAGAACAAGCCGTTCACCTCCGATCTCTCCGGCCAGGATTTCTGGACGCTGTTGCGCGCCGGCTACCGTCCGCTGGCGCTGGTGATGGGCAACTGCGTCTATCACGTCGCACACCAGGGGGTGATGCAGGCGATCAAGCAGATGGGCCAGAACCGCGAGATGACCAACTACACGCAGGGCCTCTACGACGCGCGTGAGCTGGCGATGGAGCGCATGCAGGCCGAGGCGCTGGAGGTGCAGGCGGAGGGGATCGTCGGCACGCAAATCACGGAGAACAGCCACGGCTGGGGCAGCCACGTGATCGAGTTCTTCGCCGTTGGCACCGCCGTCACCGCAACGTCTGCCGAACACCAGATCCAGACGCCGCAGATGGTGCTCAGCGTGAACACGTAGCCGCCGTGCGAACCATGAGGAGAACTGCCGTGGTCGAGCAGTCTGTACCCGAGCCGATGACGATCGATGAAGTCGGCGAGCGTTACACGAACAAATGGATCCTGATGGACGTGACCGAATGCGACGCGCGGGACGCGCCGGTTGCCGGCATTGTCCTTGCCATTGGCCGGAAGGAAGCGGACATCCAGGAGGCCACGATGAAGGCGCTCAGAGAGCCGAACCTCCACAGTCAGGGTACTATACCTTCCGCCCGGACCCGAGGGGGTCGCCATGATCGAAGCGACAATCCTTCGGGGCGCCCGCCGTGGCATCAGGAGGAAATAGCCTTGCCATCCACCGGAATCGCCACCGGAACGGCTTTCTGCTCAAACCGTGCAGGGCCGATATTACGCTCATCGGGAACGTACTGCCGTACCGGTTCGAGCTCATGCTGAACACCGGCCGGCCGCTGTCGGTCATCAGTCGTGAACTACGTGACCGACTCACCGCTTTTGGCTATCTTGACGAGATTTCATCGGAACTGTACCAGCTGCGGGGCGTACAGATGGATGGCCAGCAGGCGCCGCCGCTGATCGCCCGGGCAAGCCGAGGGCCGGCTTTGCTCGGTTTCGCCGGCATGCTCGGCCTCCAGTTCTTGGACGGCTTCCGCCAGATTCACTTCGACCGCGACACGCGCCTGCTGACCCGCATCGGCTGAGAGCGTGTCTAGAGGGCGCCGGCGGCCGGCCGGACGGCGCCGATCCGCGCCGGCGCGATGCTGCCGGCCCGCCGCAGCAGCACCATGCCGATGCACAGCCCCCAGAGGATGTACAGCGCGGGAGCAATCTGGCCCGCGGCAACCTCCGGCGCGAACAGCCCGTCGTGGGCGAAGGCCGCGCCGGCGACCAGGTGCGCGGCGCCGGTCAGCAGGCCGAGCCAGGCCAGCCAGTTGGGGAAGAGCCGCGAGCGCAGCATCAGCAGCGAGAAGGCGCCGACGTTCACCGCGGTCGGGAAGCCGCTGAGCGTGAAACTCAAGGCCGAGAGGTCCAGCAGCAGGCGCGCGACCGCCGGATCGCCGCCGGGGGTGCGGTAGACCAACCCCAGCGGGAAGAGCAGCCCCACGAGCACGGTGGCCACCCACCCTACGCCGCCTACCAGGCCAACGACGGCGATCACGCCTGTGCCCTCGCCATCGCCGCGCAGCAGCGCCGCCAGCCCGACGCTGACGCACAGCGCCAGCGCCAGCGCGAGGCCGGTGAGATAGATCGCGATCAGCAGGGCGTCGTGGTGGGCGGTGGCGTAGGCGATCACCTGCGCACCGCCGGCCGTGCCGCCGGGCGGATTGCCCTGCAACAGCATGGCGATCACGTAGAGGGGCACCGCGATCAGCGCCGCCAGCCCGGTCAGGCGGGCTACAAGTCGCTCGTTCATTGGCTCAACTCCTCTGCAGCGTCCAGCCCGTGGGTTGCCTGCTGCCGGACGAGGGGCAACGCGGGCAGCTCGGGTACCTCAATGTTTGACGGTCTCGGGAGCCGTCGCCGCATCGGCGTGCCGAAGGGAAGACCAACGGGCGATGCAACGTCCGATCGCCGGCGATGCGGCCGCCGCCTTCGGTGAGTTGCTGCGGCGCTTCCGCCTGCGGGCCGCGCTGTCGCAGGAGGCGCTGGCCGAGCGGGCCGGTCTCAGCGCCCGCGCGATCAGCGACCTGGAGCGCGGCATTCATCGCGCACCGTACGGCGACACGGTGCGGCTGCTCACCGAGGCGCTTGCGCTGAGCGCCGAGGAACGCGCCGGTCTCGAAGCGGCGGTCGACCGCCACCGCCGGCCCGCTGCCCCGCGGGCGAGCGGCGTGCTGCGTGGCGACCTGACGCCGCCGCTGACGTCGCTGCTGGTGGGCCGCGAGCGCGATCAGGCGGCGGTGACCCGCCTGCTGCGGCGCGCGGACGTGCGCCTGCTCACGCTCACCGGGCCGGGTGGCGTGGGCAAGACGTGGCTCGCCCCGCAGGTCGCCCTCGAGCTGGCCGACGACCTGGCCGGCGGCGCCATGAGCGTCGGTCTGGCCTCGCTGCGCGAGCCGGCCGAGCTGCTGCCGGCGATCGCTCGGGCGCTCGGCCTGCGGGATGAAGGCTCCGGCGTGGTGGCGGATGTGCTGGCCGCGCAGTTGCATGGGCGGGAGCTGCTGATTCTGCTCGACAACTTCGAGCACCTGCTCGGGGCGGCGCCGGCGCTGCCGCCGTTGCTGGCGGCCTGTCCGCGGCTCAAGCTGCTCATCACCAGCCGCAGCGCCCTGGGGCTGCGCGGTGAGCAGGAGTTCGCCGTGCCGCCGCTGGAGCTGCCGGCGCGCGCCGATCCGCGCCCGCCGGAGGCGCTGGCGCAGGCGCCGGCCATCAAGCTGTTCGTGCAGCGCCTGCAAGCGATCCAACCCGGCTTTGCCCTGACCGGAGAAACGGCGCCGCTCGTGGCGCAGATTTGCCGGCGCCTGGACGGACTGCCGCTGGCGATCGAGCTGGCCGCCGCCCGCGGCCGGGTGCTTTCGCCCGCGGCGTTACTGGCGCGGCTCGACCAGCGGCTGCCGATGCTGGCGGAAGGCGCCCGCGATGCGCCGGATCGTCACCAGACGCTGCGGCGCGCGATCGCCTGGAGCTACGACCTGCTGGCGCCGGCCGAGCAAGCGCTCTTCCGCCGCCTGGGCGTCTGCGCCGGCGGCTGCACATCCGGCGCCGCGGCTGCCCTCCGCGCCGCGGAGGGCCCTGGGGATGAGGCATCGACGCTCGTCGCCCTCGCCTCGCTGACGTGGCAAAGCCTGCTGCTCGCGGAAGCACAAGGCGAGGGTGAGCCGCGCTTCCGCATGCTGGAGACCGTGCGCGAGTTCGCGCACGAGCAGTTGAGCGCCTGTGGCGAAGCCGAGGACGCCGCCGGGCGGCACGCCGCGGTTTTCCTCGCGCTGGCCGAGGCCGCCGCCGAACCGCTGTGCGGCGGTAACTGGCTGCCATGGACGCGGCGCCTGGACGCCGAGCAGGACAACCTCCGCACCGCCCTGCTTCGCGCGGACGAGCGCGGTGATGTGGAAACGGCGCAGCGTCTCGTGGCCGCGCTTTGGCTCTGGTTCCAGCGCGGCCGCCTGCGCGAGGGGCGGCTGTGGACGGAGCGTGCCCTGGCGCTTCCCGCAGCGGATGTGCCGCTCGTCACCCGCGCGGCGGCCCTCTTCGCCGCCGGTGCGTTGGCGATGTGGGATACCGACTACCAGAAGGCGCGGGCAGCGATCGCGCGGAGCGTTACGCTGTGGCGCGAGGCCGGCGACGGGCGGGGGCTGGCGCGGGCGCACACCTGGCTGGGTATCTTGAGCGACCAGCAGGAGACGCTGCAGGAGGCCGCGGCGCTCGCCCGGCAGGCGGGCGACGACTGGTGCCTGGGCGTCGCGCTGCTGTGGCAGGGCTTCCGCATCACCATGGGGCCGCAGCCTTCGAGGGCACGAGCATGCTTTGAGGAGGCGCTGCCGATCGCCCGGCGCGTCGGCGAACCGTTCCTGCTCGCCAACGCGCTTGGCGATCTCGGGAGGCTTGAGCTGCTGGAGGGAGAGCCCGCCCGTGCCCGCGCAGGCTTCGCCGAGGCGCTGGCGATCGCGCGGCAGGGAGGCCACCGACGGGACATCGCGACCGGGCTCGCGAACCTGGGCGCCGTGGCGCTGCTGGAGGGCGACGGCGGGCGGGCGTCCGCGTGGTACAGTGACAGCCTGCGCACGACGCTGGGTCTGGACGAGCAGCCGTTGCCGGAGGATGCGGCCGAGCGGCAGGCGCGGATCGCCGCCGCGCTGCGCGCCGCCGGCGGGTTGGGGCGCTGGGGCTTCCACGCGCTCGAAGGACTGGGCTGTGCCGGCGTGCTCTGCGGCGAGGCGGAACACGGCGTGCGCCTGCTTGCCGCGGCCGGGGCGCTGCGCCGGCAGGCCGGCGATCCGGGGGTCGTCGGCCGCCGTCTGCTCACGGAACGGGCGGCGACAGCGGCACGGGCGGTGCTGGGAGAGACGGCGTATGCCGCCACCGGCGCCGCGGGGGCGCTGCTGAGTCAGCCGGGCGCCACCGTGCTGGCGCTCTCTGTGGCGGACACGCTCGCCGGCTTCCCGCCGGCCAGCCGCAGGTCTGCCGCCGAGGAACCGTAAAGTCATCGGCCGGTTGCGAGAAGGTCCCGTCGCGGTGCAGGAGGCGCAGTCGCCATGTTCGTCGCCGGCATGAGCGGGAGCGAGCTGGCGCTGGCGCGACAGGCGGGGCTGGAGCCGCTGGGTCTGGTCTACGGCGTGGTGAACCGCGTCTCGGCCGCGGGCGGCATCAACGTGGTCGGCGAGCAGCGGCGCAACGCGCAGGCGCACCTCGACGCCCTGCGCCTGGCCCTGCAACGCATGAGCGAGCAGGCGCAGAGCTTCGGGGCAGATGGCATCGCCGACGTGGCGATCGAGCTGCGCGTGCAGGTGGCGCCCGGCTCGCAGGTCATGCGCCTGATCGAGTGCCGCGCCGCCGGCACGGCGGTGCGCGATCGCGCGGCGCCCGCGGGATCGGTGCTCTGGACCGCCGCCCTCTCGGCATCGGAGATCTGGGCGCTGCGGCGGACGGGATACCTGCCGCTAGCGATCGTTGTAGGCTACGGCTCGATCTTCGCGAACGGCGACCGCTGGGCGGCGCGCCGGCAGATGCGCGGTCAGAGCGCCCGGTCAATCAACCGCAACATCGAGCTGAGCTGGATGGCCGAGGCGCTGCAGCAGGCGCGCCGTCTGGCGCTGGCCGGCATCGAGGCGGAAGCGCAGCAGGCCGGCGCCGCGGGCATAGTCGGTCTGGCGCTGGAGAAGCGTATACACCGTGCCGGCACGAACAGCCTGATCGTGGATCTGCAGGCGATCGGCACCGCCATCACGCCGCTGCGACGAGCGGCAGAACACCAGCTTCCCGCGCTCGTCATGGACATGACGGCCCTGCGCCGGATCGCGCTGCCGGCGCCGCAACACGCTGGAGTCGCTCGGTCTCCGGCCGCTGCAACGGCCGAGCCGCGCAGGGACGGCGAGCAGGCCGGATAGACCGCGCGCTTCCCAGCCCGCGTCCCTGATGCAGACGCTACGGGCGGCAGGAAGGCCCGCGGCAGGGGCCGAGACCTTCCCGTGCGCCGGGTTGCAGCGCGAAGACTCCGTGCAGGTCGAAGAGCGGCGTCATCAGTTCACACCGTTCGCCCTATCGCAGGTGAAGCCCAGCGGCGCGCCGTTGAACTCGCAGCCGAGTCCGAACGCCGCCTGCAATGTCGCCACCAGCGCATCGTGGTTGTACGGGTTCGGATCCTGCAGCGGGTGCAGCCGGTGGTTGCGGATCACGACCGTGGCGATTCGCCCGCCGCCGGGAACGGTACGCCGGCTGTCAAGCTGCGGTCCCAGCCCCGATCGAGGCAGTCCGCGGCGCGCACGGCGCCCCCACGCCCGCGGCGGCACAGATCCCGCGCGGCGGCACGGGTGTGGGCGTGCCGGGACAGCGTGACGCCACGGCCAGGGCGCGCCGCCGGCGGCGTTGCGGTGGCGGCTACAGCAGCGCCGGGCCGAGCTCCACGCCGAGCAGCACTTTGCCCACGGTCTCCAGCGTCGGCTGCTGCACGATGACATGCTGTGTCAGCGCGTGCACGTCGCGGAAGCAGCGCTCCAGCGGGCTGCTTTCGTAGATGCTGGTGGCGCCGCCGGCGTTATACAGCAGATCGACGGCCTGCGCCGATTGCAGTACGGCCGTCGTGGCCGCCAGCCGCACCAGGGCGCGGACCCGCTCGTCCAGCATCTCGCCCGCACAGGTCATAGCCCAGGTCTCCTCCGCCGTCTCATAGAGAAAGGCGCGGGCCGAGCGCACGAGCGCTTCGGCACGGGCCAGATCGGCCTGCACGGCGGCGCGTTCGCGCAGCAGGCTCGTTTGCCCGGTCGGCGTTTTCGCCTGGGCGAGCTCGCCGAGCGCCTCGATCGCATGGCGGGCAATGCCGAGGCCCACCGGTGCGACCTCGGCGGCGAGGAACGAGATCAAGGGATACTGGTAGAGCGCTTCGGGCCGCTGTGGCCGCCCGACGAAGGCCTGCATGCAGTACTCCTCCGGCACAAAGGCGTCGGCGATCGCGAAGTCCGTGCTGCCGGTGCCGCGCAGGCCGGAGACGTGCCAGGTGTCGAGGATCTGGTAGTCCGCGGTGGGCAGCAGCGCCATGATCGCCTCGGGCAGGCCGAGCGGACCGAGACGCGGCGCCTCGCCGTCGAACACCACGCAGCCGCAGCCCATCAGCTGTGTGTGACGGATGCCGCTGCCGAACGGGAAGCGCCCGGAGATGCGGTAGCCGCCCTCGACGCGCACGGCCTTGCCGCGCGGCACGATCGAGCCGCCCGCGATGAGATCGGGATAGCGCGCGTAGAGGTCACGGGTGGTCTGTTCGGGGAAGAACGCCGACAGATAGCCCGTCGTGGCGCCGATCATGTAGGTCCAGCCGGTCGAGCCGTCGGCCCGCGACAGCTCCTCGATGATGCGCAAGAAGTCGGGCAGTTCCAGCTCGGGGCCGCCGAGCGCCGCCGGCTTTGTCGCGTCCCAGAGGCCGGGGGCGCGCAGCGCCTCCACGAGCGCCGGCGTCATGTCGCGTTCCTGTTCGCTCGCCTCCGCCAGTTCGCGCACGCGCGGCGCCAGCTCTCGCGCCGCCCGCAGCAGGTCCGTCGCGGTGGTGGTCGTCATCGTGAAGCTCCTTCGCCTGCCCCGGTGGACGCGAACGATCGCGCGTCGTCGAGCCGCGGCTCCGACGATCTGGACGATTCAGGGCATGGTCTTGTGACAATGCGCGCGACACTCTCCAGAGGATACGGCCGCGGACCGGTCGTTGCACGGCGCTTGCGCCTGCGATCGTTGCGTACCTGCAAGCCGGCGCCGGCGATCGCGGCGCTCACCCGATCCCCCGCCCCTTTTCCGTGGCCCAGGCGATGCGCTCGTCCAGCCGGCGCTGCAGGAAGAGGGTGAGCGGGCGGAAGCCGCTCCCCAGCCAGAAGCGGGCGCCGGGCAGGTTGGCGCTGAGGAAGTTGAGCTGGCACCAGGCCGCGCCGTGCTCGCGCGCCCGCGCCAGCGTCGCGTCAAACAGCGCCGAGCCGAGGCCGCTGCCGCGCTCCTCCGGCGCCGTCCAGGCGTCGAAGATGTAGACGCAGCGCTCGGGCGCGACCATGTCCTCCGGCGGCGGGCCGAAGCTGAAGCCGCCCAGGAGTTGACCGTCGCGTTCGGCCAGCAGCGCGCCGCCCGCCGGGTCAGAAAGCAGTGCGGTCAGCTCGCGGCGCAGGTCGGGCAGCGTTTCGGGCAGGTAGGGCGCGAACATCGGGCTCGCCGCCTGATGCCGGTTGACAGCATCGCTGAAGCGCAATACAGCGTCGAGGTTGTCCAGCGTGGCTGCGCGGAGGGTGATGCCGGCGGGCAGCGCTGCTCCGGCCACCGGCCGTGTGTCGCGCAGGCCATGAACGGCGAGCTGGCCGAAGCCGAGCGCGAACCAGGCATCGAGCGCGTCGCGGTCGCCGGCGTGAAGGCCGATGTGGTGCGCGAAGGAGCCGGCTGCCACCCAGCGTTCGGCCAGTTTCGCGTACAGGGCACGGTAACACTCGCCGGCGAGTGCCGGCTGCGCGGCGTGGCTGGTGATCCAGCCGGCGCGCGGCGGGTCGAGCAGGGCGCGGAAGCTGACGGGGTTCGGCAGCTCGATCGCGCCGATCAGATAACCCGCCAGCCGCCCTTCATGCAGTGCGGCGAAGCCTTCGGCGCGCGGCGCCGCTAACGCCCGCTCGATCGCGCTTCGGGCGGCCGACGGGTCTGCAAGCAGTGCAGGCAGCGAGGGCTCGCGCTCGTACGCGGCCTTGCCGCGCAGCGCCAGCAACGCCGCGGCCGGGCCAAGATGGTCGTCGGAGAACGGGACGATGTGCATGGGCAAAGACCTGCTCGCCTGGTGCGTTCGGCGCCCTTCGCGGGCCGGCGCCGGGTTCCCCGGCTGCGGCGAGCGCTGTCATTCATTTTTCAGTGTGTGAGTGCGCGAGCTCACCATAACGGAGGCAGTGTCGGTTCGTATGTCTGGTCGCGCACGCGCACAACGCCGCGTGTGCCCGTGCGCACGCTGGACCCCCGGCGCCGGACCCGGCCAGCGTGAAGCTGCCGGAGCATGCTGCTGGTCGACGGCGATGACGCGGAACGTGCCTTGCTGCACCGCCTGCTCGACGCCGACGGCCGCTTCGATCTTCCGGGCGATGGCCACCCGGCGCAACGGCGCACTCGATCTGCCGTGCCTTCATGCGCTGATCGTGGCAGCCCCTTGCCGCCCGCCGCCGCGATCAGCCGCACCGTCTCCGCGGCGCCCGCGCCGTGCAGATCGAGCACGGCGACGCCCACCCGGTCGCGCGCCAGCCGGCAGGCGATCGCCCGGCCAATGCCGGAGGCGCCGCCGGTGACGATCGCTACTGCTCCGTAGGCGGACCGTTCCGCCATCGTCATCGCCTCGCCGATCGGCGTCGGAACGAGGAAATCGGAACAAGGCTCTTCTCCACACTCCATTTCCTACTTCCTCGTCGCTACTGCTGCAGGAACGGCTCCAGCACGGCCAGGAAGCCGGCCGTGTTCTGCGAGTGGACGTTGTGGCCGCTCTTTGCCACTTCCACAAGCCGGCCGCGGGCCAGCGTCCTGGCGAAGCGCTCCGCCATCTCCGGCAGCAGCACGTTGCTCTGCGCCCCGCGCACGATTAAGACCGGGCAGGGAATGCGCGCCACCTCTTCGTAGCCTGGCCGGTCGATGCGCGCCGCATTCTCGGCGGCGGTCGTCGCCGGCGGCTCCGGGTCGTCCAGCTCCACCACCTGCGTCTGTCGCGGCCGCCACTCCAGCCGGTCGCGGTGGTCGTGCTTGCTCACGAACTTGCCGTCGGCCCGCTGCATCAGGTTGTAGCGCACCGTGCGGTTGATGTGCTCCCGCGTGCGGAACGGGTCGTACGCCGCCACGCGGTCGACGAACTCGTCCAGCGAGTTCACTTCGTGCACGCTGCTGACGAAGTTGCCGATGTACTTCGCCCCCGCGGCCCCCACCTCCGGTCCCACGTCCACGATCACCGCCTTGCGCGCCAGCTCCGGGTAGGCGACTAGCAGCGTCATCGCCACGATGCCGCCCATCGAGTGTCCGGCCACCACTGGATGGTCGATGCCCAGCGTTTCGAGCAGCCTGTGCGCGTCGTCCGCCTTGGCGTGGCGGTCGGCCGCGCCGTCGCGGGGCCATTCGGTGTCGCCGTGGCCGCGCTGGTCGAGGGCGATGATGTGGTAGCGATCGGCCAGCTCCAGGCTGACGAGGTCCCAGCTGTGCGCCGTCTGATTGCCGCCGTGCAGGAAAAGCAGCGCGGGCGCCGCCGGGTCGCCCCACTCCAGGAAGTGGAAGCGCAGGCCGTTGACCACCGTGTTGCGCGAGACGTAGCGGACGCCGTGCGGCGCGCGCAGGCCCAGGTCGTGAGCGCTCGCCACCAGGCTGGCGAACTCGTCAGATTTGGTCATATCGAGCGGCTCAAGCCCCTGCGCAAAGCTGTTGAAGTAGGACATGCGGCACACCGCCTTCTCCCCGCTGCTCAGCGGCGGGTTGTCGTTCGCGCGTCTGCACGCGGCCGGCGCTCTGCCGGCATGATACGACGCCCCGCGCACCGTTCATCTGGCCGCCGCGGCGACGAAGAAGTGGAGTTGACGATCGACGGCTCGCCGGACACGCTGGTGCTGGCGCAGAGCACCGATCCGGCCGCGTTCGGCGGCGTGTACATCGAGCGGCGCGAGGAAGGGTGAGGGCAAGGCGATGGCGGACTTCTCGAAAATGGGCGTCGAGCCGACGCTGGCGGCGCAGTACAGCCACCTGGTCGGGCGCCTGCTGCTGTACAGCACGCTGGCGGTCGATGGGCTGACGGTCGATCAGTTGAGCGACACGCACGGCGGCCGCGCCAACGCGATCGGCTTCGACGTCTGGCACGTGGTGCGCACGACGGACAACATTATCCACTTCGTCTTCGAGCGCGAGCAGCCGGTTTGGCTGACGGGCGGCTTCCACGAACGCTGGGGGTTGCCGAAGGTCGATCAGGGCACGGGCATGAATCCCGGCGAAGCCTACGCGCAGAAGTACCCCGAGCCGGAGGAGTTCAAGCGCTACATCCGCGCGGTCGAAGAGGCAGTGGTGCCGCGCATCGCGGCGATGGACGCGGCGTACCTGGCCACCGTGCAGTTCATCCGCCCCTGGGGTGAGATCCCGCATATGGAGGCGATCGGCCACGGCCTGATCGGCCACGGCAACGGCCATCTCGGCCGCGCCTGCCTGGCGCGCAGCCTGCTCGGCCTGAAGGGCTTGCCGTACTGAGATGCCCGCGCGGCCATCGCACCGCGTCTGGCGGGTTCGAACGTGCCGCTGCGCCCTTCAGTGCCGCGGGCGTTTCAGCGCTTCACGGCTGAGCGCACAGCCCGCATTGCCCTCGTCACGGGCGCCGGGCCGGGCGGCGGCCGGCGATCATGCGGACGGGTGAAGCGGCGCGTCGAGGAACGGCGAGACGATCGCAACCAGCCAGTCGGCGCGGTCGAGCATGCCCAGGTGCGTCGTCCCCGGCAGCACGGCGAGCTGGGCGGCCGGGAGCCCCGCCAGGTCGCCGAAGACGCCCCCGCCGCGCAGCCGAAACAGCTCGACCGCGTGCTCGGGACGGATCCCGTCGGCGTCGCCGAGCACGATCAGGGTGGGCGCGCCGATCGCCCGCACTGCCTCGGCCGGCCAGGTATAGGGGGTCATGTCAAGCTGCCGCAACTTCGCGACCAGCGCGGCGAAGGCCCCGGGGTGGGGCGCCGTGCGGTCGTATGCCCCGCGCCAGGGGGTACCGTCGAACAGCTCCGGCTTGATCTGCTCGATGCCGGCCAGCACCTCAGGGTACATGCCCTCGCTCGTATAGGAAGCCGAGGCCACGATCAGCTTGCGGACCACTTGCGGGTGGCGCAGGGCGATCTGCAGGGCGACGCCGCCGCCCAGGCTGTAGCCGTAGACGTCGGCGCTCTCGACCCCGACGTGACGCAGGAGGGCTGCCGTGTCGTCCGCCAGGTTTTCGTAGGTGATCGGGCGGTCGATGTCGGCGGTGTGCCCATGCCCCTGAAACTCGACGGCGATGACCTGGCGGCTCCTGGCCAGCTCCGGCACCAGCTTGCCCATCAGCTCGATCGTCATGAAGGAGCCGTGCAGCACCACGAGCGGCTGCCCCGTGCCGTGGATCTCGTAGTACATCTTCAGCCCGTTCACCGGGGCGTAGCCGGTCTGGCGGTCAGCGTCTTCCATCCGGGCTTCCTTGGCTTCCATCGCGACGCCGCACCGTGCCGGTGCCCGACCGCTGCGCTGCACGCATGCGCCGGGGCTGCAGCGACGCGCTTGCGGCCCGCATTGAGCCCCGGACCGGCTCCGGGCGAAACCGGGCTTTGCCAGCGCGGGATCGGCCATGCCGGGCGCCATTTGCAGGGTAGCAGCGATCGCCGCGCTACGCCGAATCGACCAGCGCCGTCCTGCACGACTGGCCGGACGTGAACGACGGAATCGCCAGGCCGCTGGTCTTCGGCGTTGGTACCATGGACGAGTGAGGGCTGCAGCCGCGCGGCCAACGCAAGGCCAAGGATTCGCGATGCGCAAGATCATCGTGTTCATGTCGGTGTCGCTCGACGGCTTCTTTGAGGGGCCGCACCACGAGCTCGACTGGCAACTGGTCGACGACGAGCTGCACCGCCACTTCAACCAGCAACTCGGCGCGATGGGCGCCTTCCTCGACGGCCGCGTCACCTACGAACTGATGGCCGGCTACTGGCCGACCGCCGACGCGGACCCCGCGAGCGGCGAGCCCGAGAAGGAGTTCGCGGTCATCTGGCGGGAGATGCCGAAGTTCGTCTACTCCCGGACCCTGGCGCGGGCCGGCTGGAACACCACGATCGTGCGCGAGGTCGTGCCTGAAGCGGTCAGGGCGCTGAAGGCGCAGCCGGGGGGCGACCTGGCGCTCGGCGGAGCCAGCCTCGCCGCGGCCTTCCGGCGCCACGGCCTGATCGACGAGTACCGGCTCTACGTCCACCCGGTCGTCATCGGCCGGGGCAATCCCCTGTTCCAACCCTCAGACGCCGCCTTTACGCTCCGGCTCGCCGAGACCCGCAGCTTCGGCAGCGGCGTTGTCCTTCTCCGCTATCAGTGCCCCGATGCGCCCGACGGGAGATAAAGCACGCCAGCCGGATGCGGCCATGTGCGGGCGCTGCCGCGGCGCTTATGTCCGCCCTTGCTGGCTGCGCCTGCCGTTTGGTGGCATCTTGGAAGAAGCAAGGAGCGCAGACGGATGACGACGACGGCAGCGGCACTTCCTCTGAGCACGTTCTACGGCGGCTGGGAGATGTACCAGCGCAACCTGGCCGAGATCATCGCGCCGCTTTCGCCCGAACAGCTCGTTCTGCCCGCGTCATCGCGCCACTACTCGATCGGAATGGTGACGCAGCACGTCATTGCCAACCGCGTCTGGTGGTTTCACGTGTGGATGGGCGAGGGCAGCCCCGATCTGGCCCCCATCGCCCACTGGGACCCCGCGGACCCGGTGGAGGTGCCCCCGCGCTCGTCCGCGGAGCTGGTCACGGGCTTCAAAGCTACCTGGCAACTGGTTGCCGACGTCCTCGCCCGCTGGACGCCCGCCGATCTGAGCCAGCGTTTTGCGCCGCCGCCGCAGATGCGCGAGGAAGAGCGGCGCGCCATCGGCGAACGCACGCGCCAGTGGATCATCTGGCACGTGCTCGAACATGAGATCCACCACGGCGGCGAGCTCTCCCTCGCCCTCGGCGGCTACGGCCTGGAGCGCATCTACGGCACCCTGTAGGTTCAACAGGCACGAAGGGCTCGGTGCTGCACACGAGGCTCGGCCTGGCGAACGACCGCGCTGACTCGCCTGCCTCCGGCGTCGCCACCATGCAGCTGTGAAGTGCGCCGCGAGCAGCGCCGGCTGCACATCGAATCGCCACCGCGCGAGGGGGCTGAACGCGCTGGACCGGGGCGCTACGCTCGGACGGGTGCGTGCGCCTTGAGGAAGCGGCGCGCGTGCTCCACGGCCGCGTCGATGTGCTCCGGCGAATCCTTCCAGGGATAGATCGTCACCTCGGCGTGCGGAGCGAGGCCGGCCACCTCCATCGCGACGGCGTACGGGTGCGCGGGCACGTCGTCTGGCGCGATCAGCAGCGGCGTCTGGATCGTGCGGACGAAGTCGCGCGGCACGGTGAAGACGAAGTCGGCGTGGTTGGTGTACATGCTGGTGAGGAAGTCGTGGACCATCTCCATCGTGATCTCGGGGCGCTTCGCGCACAGCCCCGGCCCCCAGCCCTTGATGTTGTTCTGGTAGAAGAGGTCCGGCAGCTCCGGCCGGAAGCCGCTCGGCTGCATCATCGCCGCCGCGACGATGCGCTCCGGCGCCCGCTTGATCAGGTTGTGGATCATCGGCCCGCCGATGCAGAAGCCCATCACCAGGAACTCGCGGATACCCAATTCGTCCATCAGCCCGAGCTGATCGTCGGTGTAAGCGTCCCAGGGGCGGTCGATCTCCAGCGGGCCGCTGGACTGGCCGGGATTGGCGTTGCGCAGGTCGGCGCAGATGCAGCGGAAGTCGTCTTTGTACCGGTCCATGGGGTTGAAGGGCGAGGCGGTCTGCCAGGAGGAGAGCGCCGAGTTCAGTCCGCCGCCCGGAATCAGCAGCAGGGGGAAGCCCGAACCAACCTCTGCGTAGTGGATGCGGACGGGTCCACGTTCGTAGAACGCCATGGCGCTCACGCTCCTTCAAGCTGGGCCGGCTCGGTTTGTCGATGCCAATGCCTGAGCTTGACACAGCAACAGGGCGTTCCGAAAGACCCTGCAGTCTGCGGTTAGGACGTTACTGGCCGGGCGCCGCAGCGACGCCGCGCAGGAGCACCCGGCAGACGCGGTCCGGGAGGTGGCGCTGAAGCACCAGCTGGCCGGCCATCCGGCTGAGCGAAGTGGCCGGGTCGCGGCGGCCGCCATCCGTGCTACTGTGACAGCGCCGTGTCCCGGAGCGGGGAGGAGGCAACGACGATGACGATGACGGCCTACACCGAGGCGCTGCTCAGCCGCGACGGCGCCGTGGCCACGATCACTCTGCACCGGCCCGAGCGGCTCAACGCCTTCACGCCGAAAATGGAAGACGACCTGCGCGCCGCGATCGCCGAGGTGCGCGCCGATGCCGCCGTGCGCGCCGTGGTGCTCACCGGCGCCGGCCGCGCCTTCTGCTCCGGCGCCGACGTGAACGCCTGGGACGCGCGCCTGCGCGAGGGCGGCGAGCCGTCGGCCGTCGATCGCTGGCGCCAGAATGAGCAGCGCCACGCCATGCCGCTCGGTCTGCACGAGCTGGAGAAGCCGGTGATCGCGGCGGTGAACGGCGCGGCGGTGGGCATGGGCATGGATATCGCCCTCGCCTGCGACCTGCGCCTCTGCGCCGAGAGCGCCCGCTTCGCCATGCTCTACATCAAGCGCGGCCTCGTGCCCGATGAAGGCGGCGCCTGGTTCCTGCCGCGGCTGGTGGGGCTGGCGAAGGCGTACGAGCTGATCTTCACCGGCGATTTCGTGCCGGGGCCGGAGGCGGAGCGCATCGGGCTGGTCAACCGCTGCCTGCCCGACGCGGAGCTGGCCACGGCCGCGCGCGAGCTGGCGGAACGCATCGCCGCCGGCCCGCCGATCGCGCTGGCGATGGCGAAGCGGGCGATCCGCGAAGGGCTGGGGCTGCCGCTGCGCGGCCACTTCGACGCGATCGGCTACTACATGAGCGTGCTCAACAATACGGAGGACGTGGCCGAGGGCATGCGCGCCTTCGTCGAGCGCCGGGCGCCGGCCTTCCGCGGCCGCTGATACCGGTTCAGCTCGGCGAAGCCGGCCGTTCGAGATCGCGCCGCAACGCGGGCGGGCGACGGTCCTGCGCTGTGCCGCGGTAGGGGCAGTTGCGGCAGCCGCAGCCGCAGCAGAAGCCGCGGCGCAGCAGAAAATCGCGCGTCGCCACCATCAGACCGTCTTCGTTCAGCTCAAAGTCGGGCATCGCCTCGCATCCGGCCGTGCCTTCAGCGTAGCGTGCCGCTTTCTGGCCCGCCCGCGTGACCGTATGGCCCCCGCGGGCTAGCGTAGCAGGCAGAGCGGCGGCGAGCGAACGCGGCGGCCGAGTGGGTGATGCGGGGATGAGCGAGCAAGAGCTGGCGAGCGGCCTGGTCGAAATCGAGCGCGAAGGGCGCATCGCCCGGGTGCGGCTGAACCGGCCGGAGAAGCTGAACGCGCTCAGCCGCGAGCTGACGGCCGCGCTCGCGGAGGCGTTCGCCGGCTTTGCCGGCGACCGCAGCGTGGCGGCGATCGTGCTCTCCGGCAACGGGCGCTGCTTCAGCGCCGGCGCCGACGTGAACCAGTTGCGCGAGCTGGACGGCGCCACGGGCCGCGCCTTCATCACGCACCTGCACGAGCTGATGGCGGCGATCCGCGCTCTGCCGCAGATCGTGATCGCCGCCGTGCACGGCTACTGCTTCGGCGGCGCGGCCGAGCTGGCCGCGGCCTGCGACATCCGGATCGCCGCCGGCTCGGCCCGCTTCGGCATGCCGGAGATCAAGGTCGGGCTGCCCTCGGTGATCGAGGCGGCGCTGTTCGTACCGCTCGTCGGCCTGGGTCGCGCCGCCGACTTCGTGCTCAGCGGCGACGAGTGGGATGCGGCCGCGGCGCAGCGCTACGGCCTGGTCACGCGCGTGGTGCCGGCGGAGGCGCTGGCCGCGGAGAGTGCGCGGCTGGCGGAGCAGATCGCCGGCTTCAGCGGTCCGGCGCTGCGCCTGCAGAAGCAACTGATCCGCGCCTGGGCGGGCGAGGCGATCGACCGCGCGATCGAGCGCGGCATCGAGATCTTCGCCCACGCATACGACACGCCCAACCCGCGCGAGGCGCTGGACGCGCTGCGCGAGCGGCGCCCGCCGCGCTTCAGCGTGGGCTGAGCGGTCGCCGCTTTCCACTCGTGCCCTGCCGGACCGGCTTTGAGCAATGATGCTGCACGGCGCTCGGAAGCCGGCGACAGTCCCATCTACGCGCGATGCCGCGCCACGCGGGCGGTGAAGATCTCCTGGATGCCGGTGCGCGTGTCGGTCCAAAACGGGAAGAAGCCCAGGTTGCTCGCCGCAAGCCCGAAGTAGTCGCCGATGAACGTCACCCACGGGTCGCCGTGCGACAGCGGCGCATCTACCGTCGGGTCCCACGGTTGGTCGGTCACCAGTGCTCGCCGGCTGAACGGCGTGCCGCTGCCGGTCGTCGCCGCCAGCACCACGTCGATCCGTGGGAGACCGGCCGGCGGGCTGCCTTTGGCACCGAACTCGTAGAAGGCACAGCCGATCGCCCCATCCGGCATTGAGGCGAGCTGGGGATGGAAGTCGTGTTGCCCTGCCGGGGATGCGACCGCTCCCGTGAGCAGCGGCTCGCCCGCCGCCGTGCCCTCCCAGGTCGCACCGCCGTTTGCGGAGCGGCGGTAGTAAACGCGCGAGACCCCTTCGCGGTAGTCGGCCCAGGCCACCACCAGTTCGTTGGCCAACCCTGCACAGATGACGGGAAACGTCACGACGCGGAAGTGCCCGCCCGGGAGTTGCGTCCACTCGTCCGTTTGCGGCAGCGGCGGCGAGGTCAGCGGGCTGATGCCGCTGGCCACGATGCTGGGCGCCGAAAAACTCTCGCCGCCATCAGTGGAACTGACGCGCTTAATTACGTCGCCGGCGATCCAGATGATATGCACCGTCCCGTCAGGTGCGATCGCGATCTCGGGGGCGAAGGAATCGTGAACCACCGTGTCGAGCCCCTCCCCCACCGGCCGCGCCCCGACCCCTCGCCAGGTTGCACCGTGGTCGGTGGTGCGGGCGAAAGAGAGGCGGTGATCGGTGTCCCAGGCTGCATAGACGCGCCCGACATACGGACTGGCCGGAGTCGTATCACCCGCCACCGCCTGCTTGTCGTCGGCGTCGCTTGTCGGAGCCGGATGGGGATGGATGAAGTTGGGAGCGCTCCAGCTCATGCCGCCGTCGCTGGAGCGGTAGACCGCGATACCCAGCGTGAAGTACGGCCCGTTCTCGCTTGGAAAGGGCAGGGCGACGAGGTAGACGTTGCCGGCGTCGTCCCAGGCCACGACCGGGTCGGAGACGCCTGCCCAGGTCTTGTCCGGGTCCGGATCGGTAAGCAGTTGCAGGGGCGGTGACTCTTGCCACGTCTGGCCGCTGTCGGTGCTGTAATAGGCGGCGAGGGTGAAGCCGTAGTGGGTAGGGTCGATGAATCGCTTGGAGGCGCCGACCAGCGCAAGGGCATTGTGCGGGTTGATGGCGAGAGCGGACTCGCTGCGCGCGTTCAAGGGAGTGGCGCTGTGGCTCACCTGGACGTTGGCGCCGACCGGCCCAAACACCCAGTGAGGCAGTGGGCGTTCCATGCAGCCCTGCTCTCCCAGGCTGGCACGGATGGCCGCCAACTCGTCCGATGCGATCTGAATCCCACGTTCCAGGTCGTGCCGCTGAGAAGGGTCGGTTGCATGCGCGAGGCTGGCCGGCAACAAGCCCAGCGTCCGTGAAACCGCCGCCTCATCGCGGCGCAACTGGTCACAGTCGCCGCCGGCATCGCCGCCACCGCCGGATCCTGGTCGAGGTAGGGGGTGATGAGGCCCGGATGGTGAACCCGGCTCCGCCATCGTCGTGCTCCTGTGCTCTTGCGCCCCGGGGATGGCCGCCCGACCCCTCCCGATGCGCCCGGCAGGCTCGACGCACAGTGGCGCCGGCCGGCGCAGCCTGCCCCTAGCCTGCCTATGAGGATCAACGCGCTGCCGTGGTAGATTCGGCCAGAGAGCGCGGTGTAGACGGCGGCAGACGACGAGAATACGTGCCGTGGGTACGTGGAGGAGGCGGCGTCGAATGCACGGATTCGCCGGCGTCAGCGGCACGAACCCTCAGGGCAACTGTTGCGGTCAGACCAGGCGAGCAGGGGCGCCGCGAACGGAGCTCAAGCGAGACGGCAACCGCTCAACCCGCGTTCTGCGGTACGAAGCCTTCGCCGTTTCCTGGTCGCGCACCAGCGTTGGCCTCGCCGCCGGGGCGTGCCCGGCTACTGCTCGTACTTCTTGAACAGCAGCGTGGCGTTGTGGCCGCCGAAGCCGAAGGAGTTGGTCATCGCCACGTTCACCGGCAGGCAGCGGGCGCTGTTCGGCACGTAGTCCAGGTCGCAGTCCGGGTCGGCATGCTCGTAGTTGATCGTGGGCGGAATCGTGCCGCTCTGGATCGCCTGCACGCAGAAGCCCGCCTCGATCGCGCCGGCCGCGCCGAGCAGGTGGCCGATCATCGACTTGGTCGAGGAGACGGGTACGCCAAACGCCTTCTCGCCGAAGACGGTCTTGATCGCCTGCGTCTCGAACTTGTCGTTGATCGGCGTCGAGGTGCCGTGGGCGTTGATGTAGTCCACGTCCTCCGGTTGCAGCCCGGCCTGCTTCAGCGCCCGGCGCATGGCGCGCACGCCGCCCTCGCCGCCCTCGATCGGCTGCGTGATGTGGTTGGCGTCGCCCGTGGCGCCGTAGCCCACCAGCTCGGCCAGGATCGGGGCGCCGCGCTGCACGGCGTACTCCAGCTCCTCCAGCAACAGCACGGCCGAGCCCTCGCCCATCACAAAGCCGTCGCGCTCGGCGTCGAAGGGCTGCGAGGCGTGCGCGTCGGTGCGCAGTGTGAGCGCCTTGCAGGAGGCGAAGCCGGCGAGGCCGATCGGCACGATCGCCGCCTCCGAGCCGCCGGCGATCATCGCCTTCGCGTCGCCGCGGCGGATCACCTCGCAGGCGTTGCCGACGGCGTCGGCGCCGGTGGCGCAGGCGGAGACGGTACAGAAGTTCGGCCCGCGGGCGCCGGTGTGGATGCTGACCAGGCCCGAGGCCATGTCCACGATCATCATCGGGATCAGGAAGGGGCTGACGCGGCCCGGCCCCTTCGTGCGCATGATCTCGTACTGCTCGGAGAGGGTGATGATGCCGCCGTTGCCGGAGCCGATCACCACGCCCACGTCGTCGGCGTTGTCGGCGTCGATCACCAGGCCGGCCGCGTCCAGCGCCTCGCGCGCGGCGGCGATGGCGAGCTGGATGAAGCGATCCGTGCGCCGCGCCTCTTTGCGGTCCATATAGTTGGTCGGCTCGAAGCCCTTGACCTCGGCGGCGATCTTCGCCTCGAAGTCGGTCGTATCGAACGAGGTGATCGGGCCGATGCCCGACTGGCCGCGCGTGATCGCGCTCCACGTCTCGCCGGCGGTGAGGCCGACCGGACTGACCATGCCGAGGCCGGTTACGACGACTCGCTGTGTCACGCTGTCCTCTCAAGCGGGGTGGTTGGCCGCGCCGGCACGGCGCCAGCTCGCGCTGTGGCTTGCATTCTAGTCGGCTGCGCGCCTAGAAGCACGCCGGCCGTGTTGCCGACGCCGGCCCTACAGATACGCCCCGCTCGGCGGCAGGCCGAGCAGCACCTGGCCGACCGTCTCGAAATTCGCCGGCCAGATCTGCGCGTGCGCCGTGGCCGTGTGCACGTCGCGGAAGCAGCGTTCCAGTGGATTCGCCTCGTAGATGCTGCTGGCGCCGCCGGCGTTGTACATCAGGTCCACCGCCTGTGCCGCGGTGATGCCGGCGTGCGTGGCCGCCAGCCGCAGCTGCGCCCGCTGGTCCAGTGTGGCCGGCTCGCCGCGCAGGGCGCACGCCCAGGTTTCTTCCACCGTCTCGCGCAAGAAGGCGTCGGCTGAGCGCAGCAGCGCCTCGGCGCGGGCCACGCCGGCCTGCACGGCGGCGCGCTCGCACAGCAGGCTCGTCTGGCCGGTCGGCGCCTTCGCCTGCGCCAGCGCCAGCAGCGCCTCGATCGCGGCGCGGGCGATGCCCAGCGGCACGGCGCAGACCGTGACGGCGGCGATGCTCATGTAGGGGAAGCAGAAGAGCGGATCGTCGGGCCAGGGGCGCTCGGTGGGATCGGCCGTCAGGCGGGTGAAGGTGTGCTCCTCCGGCACGAACTGCCCGCGCACGGCGAAGTCGTCGCTGCCGGTGCCGCGCAGGCCGCCCGTATGCCAGGTCTCCACGATCTCCGCCTGCTCGGCGGGAAAGAGCACGAAGCGGAAGACGGGTGTGCCGTCCGGCCGTGTGCGCGGCGCCGTCTCGTCGTCGTAGAGGCGGCAGTTGCCCCACAGCCAGCTCGCGTGGTGGCAGCCGCTGTTGAACGGCCACTGTCCGCTGACGCGGTAGCCGCCGGGCACGGCCACGGCGCGGCCGCGCGGCTGGCCGCTGCCGGCGGTGATCGCATCCGGGTCCAGCCCCCAGATGGCGCGGGCCACGTCCTCGCGCACGAAGCCGGCGAACATCGCCTGCTCCATGCCGATCATCAGGTTCCAGCCCACGGCGCCGTCCGCGCGCGAAACCTCCTCGATCACGCGGATCGCCGTGAGCGGGTGGCCGTCGATGCCGCCCAGCGCCCGCGGCAGCAGGATGCGGAACAGCCCCGCCGCCTTCATCGCCTCGATCAACGGCAATGGCACGCGCCGCCCGCGCTCGATCTCCACGCGCCGCGCCTGGGTCTGGGGCGCCAGCGCCCGCGCCGCGGCGACCAGCTCGGCGCGCGAACCCGGCAGCGCGGCGTCCGCGGGCGCCGTCATGGCCGCTCCTCCGGCCCGACCACGTCGTCGGCGAACACCAGCTCTTCGCTGCCCTCCAGCGACGGATCTTCGGGAGCGCTGAGGTAACGCACCAGCAGCCAGGCGCCGTCGCGCGGGTTGCGTACGACCTCGCCGATCGCGTCGCCGGAGAGGCGCACGCGGGTGCCGGGCGCGATCTCCAGCAGGTTCCAGGCGCGGCGGACGGGCGGCGGCGGTGTGGCGTCGTGCCCCGGGTCGTGCTCTGGCATCGCGCACCTCGCTGCATATGACCGGCAGGGACGGTCCAGGGTCAGTATAGGGTGGGGCGAGCAGCACGTCGCCGCGCCGGGCGCCCGCGAGGTGTAGACGGCGCATGGCCCGGACGGAGCATCGCCCCTACGCCGCGCGGACGCGCGGCGGACACGATCGCAACCGCGGTAAGGATGGCGATGATCGCGGCCGTCTCCGCAAGCTTACAGGTGGGTCCAAAACCGGGCGGCACGCTCCCAGCTCTGCCTGGATCGCCGGTGCATGCCCGGCCCCGGTCCATCTCTCATGCGAGGCAGGGTGCGGAGGAACGTGCGCGTGCGCTGGAGCGAGGTGGCAGCGGAGCTGGCGCCGGAGGTCTACTCGCTGATCGTCAACCGCTTCATGGCGGGCCGGGGCTGCGCCTATCTCGCCGCGCGGGCGGCCGAGCGCGACGCCGAGTTGGTCGTGCTGGTGCGCAACCTTGACGACGCCTTGTGCTGTCTGCGCGAGATGCGGGCGCTGCTCGCCGAGCACGCGGCGCGGCATGAGCCGCCGGCCGCCGGCGCGGCGGCAATCATGCCGTCCGCGCTTGCCGCCGGCGCCGGCCTGCCGGCCGAGCCCCGGCGCCTGGCCGCGGCGCTGAACGAAGCGGTCAACTGCGCGGCGCACGCGGCCGCGGAGATGAGCGGCGACGGCGAGTACACCTGGCTGCTGGGCCACCTCGACGAGATGGTGTTCAGCCTGGCGTTGGCCCGCCTGTTGAGCGCGCTGCTGTTCACGAGCTGACGGCCGCCGGCACGGCTCCCTGGCGCAACTCGCCGCCCCCGATCGCCGACGAGAGGTTGAGCGTGGGACGGGCTGTGATTCTTCCCGCGGAACCGGGCGCCGTCTGCCGCCCGCCGCGCGATTCGACCCATGGCAACCGGTCGTGGGCAAGACCCCGCTGTGCCGGCCGGCGCGCCGCGTGCCTGCGCCTCGGGCGTGGTTACAATAGCGGCGGCAGGGCGAGACGCAGCCGGGTGCGGCCGGCGGGCGCGCCGCTGGCAGAAAGACCGCTTCCGTGCCCTGGTGCCCGTTTCCGGGTCTCGTGTTCCACTTCTCGAAGGGTTGGTTGCGAGTGAGTCGCCGCGAAACCCCGTGAGCAGGAGGCGCGAATGGCGGCAAATCCTCCCTCAGAGCCGGCAGCGGGTCAGCGACCCGCCCTGGGCCTCGCCGGCCTCACCGTCCATGCCATGGCGCTGATTGCGCCCGGCGCCTTCCTCTGGACGACGTTCCAGACGCAGGCGGCGCTGACCAAGGGCACGAAGACCACGGCGTCCGACATGTTCTTCTCGCTCTTCGCCGTGCTGGTCATCGCCTGCCTCACGGCGCTCTGTTACTCCGAGCTGGCGAATCTCTACCACCAGGCCGGCGCCGGCTCCTCGTACGCCTTCGCCGAGGCCGCCTTCCTCGACAAGGAGAAGGCGCAGCACCGCAAGTGGGCGCGCATGGCGAAGATGTCCGCCGGCTGGATCTCGCACCTCTATTACTGGGTCTATCCGGGTGTGCTTGTCGCCTACATCGCCACGCTGGTCGTCTATGTCGTCGGCATTTTCAGCCCGAGCACGACGGTGAACAGCGGCGTGCAGGTGCTGATCGCCGTCGCCTCCGCTGCGCTGATCGGTTACATCGCCTTCCGCGGCCTGATCGGCTCGACGAAGGCGGCGCTGGCGGTCAGCGTGATCCAGTTCGCCATGCTGCTGATCGTCTCGGTGCTGGCGATCGTCTTCCGCGCCACGCACGGCAAGGTCGTCTACGAGCACAGCAGCGCCCTGGACGTGATCACGCCGCACAGCCCGACGAACGTCGTTTATCAGGGCACGATCGCGATCCTGCTCGTCGCCGGCTTCGAGTCGGTGACGGCGCTGGGCGCCGAGGCGAAGAACCCGAAGCGCCACATCCGCCAGGCGATCCTGCTCTCGCTGGCCATCCAGGGCATCTTCGCCTACCTGTTCGAGTACTTCGCCGCCAACTACTTCATCGGCAACCAGATCGTGGGCACGGGAACAGATCTGAATACTGAGCTAACGGGCTATGCCTCGGCCGCGGCCTCCAGGGCGCCGCTGGGCGACTTCCTCACGTACATGGGCGACCACTGGTTCAGCAACCTCGGCATCGCCTTCGCCACGATCGTGGCGGTCACGGTGGTGCTGGCGCTGGTGGGCAGCATCCTCTCGGCGATGAACACCGGCGTGCGCATTACGTCGGCGATGGGCCGCGACAAGGAGATGCCGGGGCTCTTCGGCTTCCTGCACGGCAAGTACGCCACGCCCCACTACGGCGTGTTGCTGATGGTGGTCGTCTCGGCGCTCCTTGGCGCCTACGGCGTGCTGGGGATCAACAACCTGACGCAGATCACGCTCGCCTCCAACGTCGGCACGTTCGCGCTCTACGGCCTCACCTGCCTCGTCACTCTGGTGGCGTTCTGGAGCCTGCGCGATCGCCATGTGGTGCGGCATACGATCGTGCCGTTTGCCGGCGCCGTGCTCAACATCTTCATGATGCTGGCGGTGTTCTACGTCGCCTTCAGCGACCGCGGCGATTCGTCGCGCAACGGACTGAAGGCGCTGGTGATGGTTGCGGTGTGGGTGCTGCTGGGCGTGGTCTGGTTCGTCTGGAACTCGGCGCGGCAGGGCCGCGCGCTGCTGCATGCCGCCGGCTGACGCCGCGCCCGGCCGCATGCGGTCACGCACGCGCTCCAGCGCCGTCATCGATCGTGCCGGGGTCGCGGAGTGACGGAGATTCGGAGACGGAGCACGCGGTGCAGAACTACGAGCCCAGCATGAGCTTCGGCGAGGACGCCGCCGCGACGTACGACGCCGTCCCGCGCGGCGACGAAGCCGCGGCGGTCGCCTTCCTGGCCGAGCGTGCCGGCGACGGCCCGGCGCTGGAACTGGCGATCGGCAGCGGCCGCCTCGCCCTGCCGCTGGCCGCCCGCGGCCTGCGCGTCGACGGCGTCGACTTCTCCCCCGCCATGGTCGCCCGGCTGCGGGCCAAGCCGGGCGGCGCCGCGATCGCGGTGACCCTGGGCGACTTCGCCGCCGTGCCGGTGCCCGGCCGCTACCGCCTGATCTACCTGGTGTTCAACACGCTGTTCAACCTGCTGACGCAGGACGCCCAGGTGCGCTGCTTCGAGAACGTGGCCGCCCACCTGACGCCGGGCGGCGTGTTCGTGGTGGAGGCGTTCGTGCCGGCATTTCTCTACCGCCTGCGCCAGGACCAGTACGTGGACGCTGAAGCGGTGGGCGTCGCGGAGGTGCGGCTCGACGTGGGGCGGCACGACCCGGTGGCGCAGCGGCTGGAGGAGAGCCACGTGTCGCTGTCCGCCGCGGGCGTGCGTCTCAGCCCGATCGTCACGCGCTACGCCTGGCCGAGCGAGCTGGACCTGATGGCGCGGATCGCCGGGCTGCGCCTGCGGGAGCGCTGGGGCGGCTGGAGCCGCGAGCCGTTCACCGCCGCCAGCGCGGCCCACGTCTCCGTCTACGGCCGCTGAGCCGGCGCCTCGCCTTCGCCGCGCCGGAGGCCGATCAGCCGCGCGGCAGGCCGAGGCCGCGCGTGGCGATCACGGTGCGCTGGATCTCGCTGGTGCCGGCGAGGATCGTCGCCTGCACCGCGTGCAGGTGGGCGAAGGCGATGAAGCCCGCGGCCGGCGCCCGCGGCTCGCCCTCGTAGAGCTGGCCGTACAGCCCCATGATGCGCGTGCCCGCGTTGGCGATGCGCTGGTTCAGCTCCGAGCCGAAGACCTTGGACATCGAGGCCTCGTGGTTCGGCACCAGCCCGCGCGCCTGCATCCAGGCCACGCGGTAGCAGAGCAGCCGCCCCACGTGCAGCGCGATCTGCAGATCGGCGAGCTGCGCCCGCACGCCGTCGTCCGCGCCCTGCTCCTGCGCGTATTCAACGATCGCGTCGAGCACGCGCTGGCCGGAGACGACGCGGTCGATGCCCGAGCGCTCGAAGTCGAGCGTGGTCAGGGCCACGTACCAGCCGCGGTTCTCCGGCCCCAGCATCTGGCCGGCGGGCACACGCACGTTGTCGAAGAACGTCTCGCACAGGTCGGCCCGGCCCGTCAGGTGCGTCAGCCGCCGCACGGAGACGCCGGGCGTCTTCATATCAAAGAGGAAATACGAGATGCCGCGATGCTTGGGCGCATCGGGGTCGGTGCGAGCCAGCAGGTGGATCCAGTCCGAGCGGAAGGCGCCCGTGGTCCAGATCTTCTGGCCGTTGATCAGGTAGTCGTCGCCGTCGCGCACGGCCCGCGTCTGCAAGGAGGCGAGATCCGAACCAGCTCCCGGCTCGGAGAAGCCCTGGCACCAGGCGATCTCGGCGCGGGCGATCGGCGGCAGGAAGCGGCGCTTCTGTTCCTCCGTGCCGTGCAGCATGATCGCCGGCGCGATCACGCTCGCGCCCTGCCCCAGCGGCGCCCCGGCGATCGCCGCCTCCTCGCGGAAGATCAGCTGTTGCACCTGGCCGGCGTCCTGGCCGCCGTAGGCTTTGGGCCAGGCCATCGTCAGCCAGCCGCGCCGGGCCAGTTGCCGCTCGACGGCGCGGGCGCGGGCCGTGTCTTCGCCCTGGTCGAAGCCGCCGAAGCCGGGCATCGGCCCCAGCTCGGCGAAGAAGTCGCGCACCTCGCGGCGGAACGCCTGCTGCTCGGGCGTGAAGCTGAATTCCACGTCGCGCTCCTCTCTGCTGAGTTGGCCGCCGCGCCAGGCTAAGCGAGCCGCTGCCGGAAGAGCGCCAGCGTGCGCTGCCAGGCGTCCCGCCTCGCTCCCCCGTTCTCGCGGTCACCATAGCACCCGCGGCACGGCAGGCGGCGCCGCGAACAGCGGAATCGGCGTGCGCCGCCGTCGCCGTTGCGGCAGACTGAGCGGCAGCACGACC